>JAKALH010000002.1 GCA_021813225.1 Chloroflexota bacterium | reverse complement strand
AGTAGCAGGCCGGCGGTCCATGCCGCAAAGCGCGCGCGCAGCGTCTTAAGCCGTTTCATCCCCGCCGCCAGCCTCGATGCGATAGCCCATGCCGCGAATGGTATGTATCAGTTTCACATCGTGAGCGTCGTCGATTTTCCGCCGCAAGTTGCGGATGTAGACATCCACCACATTGGATTGGTTGTAGACTTCGTAACTCCAGACATGCTCGGCGATCATCGTACGGGTCATCACGCGCCCGGCTTCGCGCATCAGGCACTCCAGCACGGCGTATTCCTTGGCGGCCAGATCGATGGGCTGGCCGGCGCGTGTCACGCGGCGGGTCAGGGTATCCAGCGCCAGGTCGCCCACCTGCAATTTGGTGGTTTTGGCGGGTCCGTCGATGCGTCTGGACAATGCCCGCAACCGCGCAAGCAGCTCCTTCAGCGCGAACGGCTTGGTCAGATAATCGTCGGCGCCGGTGTCCAGGCCGATCACGCGGTCATCAATCGAATCCCGCGCGGTGAGCATCAGCACGGGTATGCTGATGCCGCGCTGGCGCAATTCCTTGCAGACTTCCAGCCCGTTGATCTCGGGGAGCAGAATATCAAGAACAATAAGGTCATACGGCGCAACAGCAAGCCAGTCAAGCGCCTCGCGGCCCGTGCGCGCCGCATCCACGGCGTAGCCCTGCTCCTGCAGTCCGCGCTTAACGTAAGCGGAAATGTTCGGTTCATCTTCAACGATTAACACTCTCATAGCTATGATTCCGATTCTATGAGTATCAGTTGAAGCGAAGATGAAGGCGGGCGCGGAACGACTGAGCTTGAAGCGGTGACTGACGCGCAAATCGGGCAGCCTGACATGGCCGTATGCCACCCAACATCCTGCCGCCCGCCAGCCGTCAGGTTTCGGGCCGGTCGGCGCGCTACAGTCGTGTGCGGAGACAGGTGATGAAAACTACAACGGTTGACCTGATGGGGCTGGTCATGCTCGTGCTGGTCGCCTTCTTCGTTGTCGGCGTACTGCTGGTCTGACCTCGCACAGCGGGCCGGACGCAGATACCTGCGACCCGGTTCCGATCCCGTGCGCAACCTGGCTGCTGGACGTGCCTGGTCTGACGGCTTTCGACTTCAGCGAGCGGGGAGATGAGCGTATGTGCGAAATGCTTAGCGACGGGCAGGCCAGTATCGGATTGAGTGCTGAGTTCTAATGGGACTTGCGCACATCATCTAGATACGCACTGGTTTACCAGCCATGATCCGCTCATATATGGCAGATAAATCATTCGCCCCGTATTGCTTCGGCAGAAACCGAAATGCAGAGGCAGCCAGGTAATCGAGTCGATTATCAAAAGCAAGCCATCGTCGATTATTTATTTCAGCCGCATAACCAGTAGTGTTTGACCCCGCAAAAATATCAACTACTAAATCCTGAGGACCGGTCAAAAACCTGATAAAAAACTCAGGGAGCCTGATTGGGAATCGAGCAGGATGGGGTTGTATACCAATAGCTTTACAGCCACTCAGATATTGCCCATTCGATTCGGTGTTGGGAATCTGTAGAAGATTAGACGGAATCGCACCACCGTTATTGGTTTTGAATCGAGAGCTTATATCATGACCAGATGGGCGCTTTTTCGGTTGGTAGAATTCATCAGGCGCTTGAAGAAGCTTCTTCATGCGGTCACTGTACTCAGTCAACACATTGGAGACATCAGCCTTCGGGGAAATGGTTTTACTTAACCACCAGACGGTATTCACCGAGTCTTTAGCTCGCAATTTACGCTTGTTCACCCATTCGATCGGACTTGGCAATTTTGCTGGGTTATACCAATAGAAATCTTCCGCTAATCTGAAACCTATTGTGTCACAAAGGCGTATTAAGACTCGAAAATTGTACAGACTGCGTATGGGGATTCCCCTTTCATAGGCGCCACCCAAATCGAGAACGAAGCTGCCGTCATCGCACAGCTTACTGTAGACCAAATGAGCAAATCGCTCTAGCCAGTTTACGTAATCCGTGTCGGTGAGGTTGCCGTATTCCTTCTGCCGCTGCAGCGCAAATGGCGGACTTGTAATAAACAGGTTCACTGACGCATCGGGAATTTGTGCGAGTAAGTCTTCCGAGTCGCCGCAAAAAGCTGCTCCAAGGCCTGTGACATATGCGGGAACCGCTTTAATCCAGGTGGCGTGGGCCGCTGGCATGAGATCGAACATGTGCCCATTATATATCACTGCTACTTAAAGTCTGTAGACTTAAAGTCATCAACCTTGTATCAATACTCCAGTGCTTCCTCAGAAATTTAACGCCAGAATGATCTTTGCGGCAAACTTGCGCAAGACGCGTCTAGCCAAAGGGTTGTCCCAGGAACGTTTAGCGGAGATTGCAGGCCTTCATCGTACATACATAGGATCGGTTGAACGAGCGGAACGCAACATATCCATCGACAACATGGAGAGGCTCGCCAATGCCCTGGGTGTAACGGTGAATTTTTTATTGAAACGAGGAGAATAGATGCCGGCACATCCAGATGTATCACAGCTTGAGAAGCTCTTCCCTTGCATTCGCGAGTACCAGAATCTCGCCACTAAACACGGTATCAACGATATCTTCCAAGACAACGGCGGCAAGCTATTGCAGATGATCCTGATTACGGGTCTGCGAGTTACTGGTTCGCGAGAGGGAAATGATGCTATCGATGAGGATGGCAACGAATATGAGTTAAAAAGCCTTAACTCTCTTCTGACCACGAGCTTTTCTACTCACCATCATCTCAACTTGGATATTCTGCGCAAATATAGAAAAGTGCGTTGGTATTTCGCAGTCTATGAGGGTATTGAACTAAAAAGCATTTTTCTAATGACACCTGACCAATTGAAACCATTCTTTGAAAAGTGGGAACAGGAATACAAGCTGACGAAAACACCGATCAATAACCCAAAAATTCCTCTCAAATATGTGATGCAACATGGTACTCAAACCTATGGTGCACAACAGACAGCGGATATCAAGTTCCCCTCCCGAAACCGCGTTCCTCGCCGCCGTCAATCATAGCTTTAGCATCATCCCGCCTTCGCTGCCGCCAGCGTCTCGCGCAGCCCGGCCAGGCCGCTGGGCCTCAGCGACGTGGCGGTTCCCAAGGCCAACCGGGCAGATATCACCGCCGGGCTGCGCGGGCTGCCCGCTGCCAGACCCTGCGACGCGGAATGATCAGCGCACGCAGCATCGCAATGCCGGCCTCTCATGCGAATGGTGTATAGTCGGCGCTGTTAGCTATGACAAATATTGCCATGACCTCGCAACAACTGCGGGATTTTATCGTGTACGTCTGCCCGATGGGCAAACTGGCGCAACAACTGCGGGCTTACTTCGATGCTGCGCGCGCCGCCTGCGGCCTGAACACCGCCCATCACTACATGCCGCATATCCCGCTGACGGGGTTCTTTTACGACCAGGCGTCCGCGGTGCCGCTCTACGTGTCAGTAATGGACGGCATCGTGACGGCGCTGCTCCCGGAGCGGCCGCAGGCGGAGCCTGCAATTCACATGGTGGGCATGCGCTTTCAGGACGATTTCCACTACCTGCTGGTGGAATCGCATTGGCTGGCGCGCCTGGCGGCTGAATTCGCCGCGAAGGCCGATTCGCCGTCGCGCAGCAACGCCATCCTGGTGAAAGATTTCCTGCACCTCAGCCTGGCCTACGGCTTCCAGCCACACCACGGCCCGCGGCTGGCGCAACTGGCGCGCGAACTGATCACGTGCCATTCGCCGGCAGGCTGGGAACTGCGCCTGTATGAGCGCGACAAGAGCGAGCGCTGGACGCAGCACGCTGCCTGGCCGATCTGACGGCGGGTTGCCGAAGTTACGGGGCCGGGTTTACTGCACCCGGCAGGCAGGGCTGTTCGAGGGGGCTTTCGATGCGCTGCGACTCGACGCGTTCCAGTTCGGCCACCAGGCGCGCCTGGCGTATACGCAGCGACCGCGCGCGGTCGCCTTCCAGATAATTGAGTTCCTGGCTGATGTGTGTCAGTTCGCGCTGCAGAAAGTCAATCTGCCTGGCCAGTTGCTGGCGATTCATGTGTTTTTCTCCTTTCATGCAGTTGCCGATGGCAGTCCTGCATGTTTCCCGCCACAGTAACGCAGCGCCATTAAAGAACTGTAAAGCGCACGTTAAGCGCACGCGGTGTCGAACCTATAATGAAGCGTGCTGAAGGCTATTGGCATGCCCACAGACCACCAGGAAGTCGAATGGCAGTTTGACGCCGGCGATGTGACAGCCGTCGCGCGCTGGCTGCGCGAGCAGCCCGCCGATGCGGCAGTGCAGGCGACCTTCCGGGCGGATGCTGAGCAGAACGACACGTACTTCGACACGGACGACTGGCGCATCCTGCGCGCCGGCTACGCCCTGCGGGTGCGCCGCTCTGCTGCCGGCGGCGCAGAGGCAACGCTCAAATCGCTGCATGCCGCCGAGAAAGGCGTGCGGCAACGCCGCGAAATCAACGAAGCCCTCGGCGGCGATGGCTCCGCTTCCGATATCGCGGCCGCCCCTGGCGCAGTCGGCCAGCGTGTGCGCGCAATAGCCGGCCCCCGCCGCATCCGCGCATTGCGTGCCATATTCGAAGTGCACACGCGGCGCAGCGTGTATGAACTGACTTGCGGCGGCGAACCGGCTGGCGAAGTAGACCTGGACAGCACCGACTTTCCAGGCGACGGTGCGGTTCCCGGCGCCGTCATGCAGCGCGTCGAAGTCGAGGTCAACGACCCGCCGGCGCACACGATCCGGGCGTTCGTCAAACGTATGCGCAAAGCGTGCGGGCTGCGCGATGCGGCGTTGAGCAAGTTCGAGGCAGGGTTGAACGCGCGCCGCCTGCAGCCGCGTGAGATAGCGGGTGAGGATTTTGGCCCCACGCAGATCGACGCGGACAGCGCCGTCGGCGACCTGGCATATGCGGCGTTGCGGCAGAACTTCGCAGCCATGCTGGCGCACGAACCCGCCGTGCGGCTGGGCGAGAGTGCGCACGACGTGCACCAGATGCGCGTCGCCACGCGCCGGCTGCGCGCCGGACTTAGCCTGTTGAAAGACCTGCTGCCCGCGCCTGCCGCCAAACTGCGCGGGGAACTGAGCCGGTTGGCTGCAGCGCTCGGGGCGCTGCGTGACCACGATGTCATGCTCAGCCAGGTCGAGGCATGGGCAGGCGAGAGCGATGCGGAACTGGCGCAAGCCGTTTACCAGCCTGTTGCGGCGCTGCTGGCGGAGTCGCGCTCTGCGGAATACGGGCGCCTGCTGGAGTTTCTGAACTCGCCGCGTTACGAGCGGCTGTTGGCCGCATTTACACGCTTCCTGAAAACGCCGGCGGCTCTGCCCGATACGGCGCGCGAGCCGGCAAGAGAAGTAATGCCGCCGGCGATTCTGCGCCGATACCGCCGATTACGCCGGCTGGGCGACCGGCTGACGCCGCAGTCGCCGCCGGCGGACTACCATCGCGCCCGCATCGCCGCCAAGCGGCTGCGCTACAGCCTGGAGTTCGTGACAAGCCTGTACGGAAAACCAGCCAGACGCGCACTGGCGCGCATGGTGGCGCTGCAGGACATGCTGGGACTGTACCAGGATACCCACATGGCCGTCGCCCGCCTGCGCGCGATGAGCGCATTGCCTCAACGGCCGCCACAGGCGCTCTTCGCGCTGGGACAGACGGCGCAATGCTACGAGCAGCAGGCGGCGATGCTGCTGAAGAAATTCCCTGCGGCATACGCAAAGATGCGCGGCAGCGACTGGCGACGGTTGAAAAAGGCGCTGCGTAAATCGTCATGAGCAGCCCGCAGCCGCCCATGACGCGCAGGCGCGCACTGCTGGAAGTAACCGGCGTGTTTCTGCGCCTGGGATTCACCGCCTTCGGCGGCCCGGCCGCGGCCATCGCCATGATGCAGCAGGAGATGGTGCAGCGCCGCAAATGGGTCAGCCCGCAGCAATTCGTCGATATGCTGGGCATCGCCAACGTCATCCCCGGTCCGACCTCAACCGAACTTGCCATCTACCTGGGCTATCTGCGCGCCGGCTGGCCGGGGCTGCTGCTGGGCGGGGTGTGTTTCATCGCGCCCGCCATGCTGATCGTGCTGGCGCTAGCCTGGGCCTATGTGTCGTACGGGCAACTGCCGCAGGTGACGTGGCTGTTTTACGGCATCCAGCCGGTTGTGGTCGCCATCGTCGCGCAGGCCATCTGGAACCTGGGTCGCGTGATTCTTAAAAGCGCCTGGGCGGTTGCGGCGGGGGCGCTCGTCGTGGCGCTATACCTTCTCGGGGTCAATGTGCTGGCGCTGTTGTTCGGCGCCGGGCTGATCATCGGCGTCAGCCGCTGGCTGCTGGCGCGCCGGAGCAAGTCGCCGGTGATCATCGGCGCGGCGCTGCCTGCGATCGGCACCCTGTTTCCGGGCGCGCTGGCAGCATCTGTCCCTTTCAGCCTGGGGCTGCTGTTTTTCACTTTCCTCAAAATCGGCGCGGTGGTGTACGGCAGCGGCTACGTGCTGCTGGCTTTCCTGCGCACCGACCTGGTGCAGAACCTGGGGTGGCTGACCGACCGGCAACTGCTGGACGCCATCGCAGTCGGACAGTTCACTCCCGGCCCCGTGTTCACGACGGCGACGTTCATCGGGTATATCGTGGGCGGGCTGCCGGGTGCGCTGCTGGCGACGGCGGGCATCTTCCTGCCGTCCTTCGTGCTGATTGCCGCCATACAACCGTTTGCCGCGCGCCTGCGCCAGGCCCGCTTGACGTCCGCCGTGCTCGACGGCATCAACATCGCGGCGCTGGGTTTGATGGCCGGCGTGCTGGCGCAATTAGGCCAGCACGCGCTGGTCGACCCGCTGGCGTGGATCGTGGCGCTGGGGGCGCTGGCGATACTGGTGCGCTTCAGGCTGAACTCGGCCTGGCTCATCGCCGCCGGCGCGCTGGTTGGCCTGCTGCGGTTTGCGCTGCACTGAGTCACCGGGTAGGCGGCACGGGCGATTCCTGGCTGAGCAGGTTGCGTGAAAGGGCGTTGTAATCCTGCACCGCCTGGTTGTACTGTGTTATCAGGCGGTTGAATTGCGCATAAGTCCGCACGCAGCGACGGAAAGCCCGGCAATGCGCCGGCAGGGTGGCTATAATGCGCGTAGCTCGCACGTCGTCACGGTCGCCATACCGCACCATTGCCGAAATCAACGCGAGAGGGAAGACTGCATTACATGGACGCCGGCCAGCCGCAACATCGACCGATCAACTCCGACGGGATTCTATTGTTCACCACCCGCATCATGCGCCTGTTCGCCTACGGATTCCTTTCCGTGATTCTCGTGCTGTATCTTGCGGCACTCGGCATGAGCGAATGGGAGATCGGCCTGCTGGTCACATTGATATTGGTCGGCGACACCGTGATATCGCTGTGGATCACCACCAATGCGGACCGCATCGGGCGCCGGCGCATGTTGATCGCCGGCGCCGCATTGATGCTGTTCGCCGGCATCCTGTTTGCTTTCACGCGGAACTATATCTTCCTGCTCATCGCCGGGACAATCGGCGTCATCAGCCCGAGCGGGAATGAGGTGGGACCGTTCCTGGCGCTGGAACAGGCAGCTCTGACGCAGATTGTGCCCGATAACCGGCGCACCCATATCTTCGCCTGGTACAACCTGGTGGGTGCGTTTGCCACCGGGTTCGGCGCGCTGTGCGGCGGCGGCCTGGCTCAAGCTCTGCAGGGCGGCGGCATGACCTCGCTGGACAGCTACCGCATCGTGGTCATTGTCTACGCGCTGTTCGGCCTGGCGCTGGGCCTGATATTCACGCGCCTTTCTGCCGGCGTCGAAGCGCCTGCGGGCGCGCGGGCAGCGAGCAGACGGCTCAACCTGGGGCTGCACCGTTCGCGCAAAGTGGTGGCGCAGCTTTCAGCGCTATTCGCCATGGATGCGTTCGCCGGCGGGCTGGTTCTGCAGAGCTTCGTGGCGTACTGGTTTCATGTACGCTATGGCGTGCAACCGGCCATCCTCGGCAGCATCTTCTTTGGCGCCAACCTGCTGGCGGGTATGTCGGCGCTCTCGGCGGTGCGTATCGCCGGAAGAATCGGCCTGATCAACACCATGGTGTTTACGCACATCCCGTCGAATATCCTGCTGATTCTGGTGCCGCTGATGCCGAGCCTGCCGCTGGCAGTCGCAGTGCTGCTGTTGCGCTTCAGCATTTCGCAGATGGACGTGCCGACGCGACAGTCGTATACCATGGCGGTTGTCGACCCGAACGAACGCTCCGCTGCAGCAGGTGTGACCGGCGTCGCCCGCACACTGGGCGCAGCGGTTGCGCCGTCGATTACGGGGCAACTGATGGCCAGCGCCCCTCTGCTGAGCGCGCCCTTCGTTCTGGCGGGCAGCGTCAAGATCCTGTACGACCTGCTGCTGTACCGCAGCTTCAAAGCGTTGAAGCCGCCGGAAGAAACCCGGGAAGCAACCTGAGAGCGATTGCGGCGGACGCCGTTCAAGTGAACCGGCGGCGCGTATAATGATTGCAGTTGCGCGGCGACGGGGCGCACAATGCGAACACAATTCAACCAGGGACTTAACCAGATCAGCGCCGACATCCGGATGCTC
This sequence comes from Chloroflexota bacterium, assembly GCA_021813225.1. Classification (GTDB taxonomy): domain Bacteria; phylum Chloroflexota; class Anaerolineae; order J036; family Brachytrichaceae; genus CAIXPS01. The sequence goes on along the minus strand of JAKALH010000002.1, from coordinate 15,644 downwards.
AGCGAGCAGGCCAATCAGGCGGCGTCGCGCGCGGTGGCGGCATTGATCAACCGCGACTTTGCCGGAGCACGCGAGGTCAAGCGCGACGACCATTCCACCGACCGGCTGCGCTACGAAATTGAGAATACGTGCGTGATTCTGATGGCGACTCAGCAGCCGGTCGCCAGGGACCTGCGCCGGCTGGTCGCCACCACTTTCGTGGCGGTCGAACTGGAACGCTGCGCCGACTACGCCAAAGGCGTAGCCAAGGCCGCCCGCCGCCTCAGCCGCGCTAACTCGTCCGCCGGGTCGTACAATCTGGCGGATATGGAAGCGTACGCGCGCGGTATGCTCGATCGGGCAGTGAACGCCTTCATCAATGTGGATGTCGCCGCGGCGCAGGCGGTTATCCGGGACGACGACCATATCGACGGCATGTACGACGAACTGGTCAACCAGGTCACCGCCGACATGACCGAGGACTTCACGCAGGTAGAAAGCGGCATGTGGCTGCTGCACGCCGGCCACTGCCTGGAGCGCTACGCGGACCGCGCCACGAATATCGCCGAGCGGGTGCTGTTTATCCAGTCGGGCAACCTCGCCGGCGACCTGAACGTGCACGGTCCTGAGGCGACGCGCAAGATCGTGCCGCCCAACGCCTGAGACGCGCCGCGGAGCAGCGCAGGTTCAACGAGCGTTTCTTCTTTCCCGGGCGCACAACGGAATCAATCGATCGACAGCCGTCGCCCCAGCGTGACGACCTGATCGCGGCCTGTGCATTTCCCCTGCCCCTGCACACGGCACTGATTTGGGGGCGGATGCGGTGCAAATCATTCAGCGGTTCGTTTTGCACTGGCGCTGACGCGAAGCCAAATCCGGCACCTTAACTAAAACCAGCGGCGGCGACGGCGCGGGCGGAATAGAACCATCGGCAGCAGGATGAAGGTCGCCAGAGGCCACACCCACGCCAGATCGCCCGGGCCGCCGGCGCCGGTGCGCTCGGCTGTGCGATGGATGCGAATCAGGCGATAGGATTTCGTGGCTTCGCCCAGCGCTTCATCGCTCATGGTGTGCGGGTCGATGCCGAAGGCGCGCGCCGCATAGCCGCTGGCGATCGCCACTTCGCGCAGCAGCGGCAGCCGGCCGCGGTTGTCGCTGATGTCCTCGGCGCGACCGGCCCACCAGCCATCGGGCAGCCACACTTCCACGCTGGGTTCGGCCATGATGTTGCGATACCAGTCCGCGCCCTTGCCGAAGCCCGCCATGCAGTACAGCTCGCCGTCCACGATGGCGTAGTTCACGGGCGTCTGGCGCTTCAAACCGCTCCTGCGTCCGGTGTGCGTCAACACCATGATGCGCCCGGAACCTTCCGGCCATGCGTTAATGAACTTACCCAGTCCCAGCCGCCACAGCAGCAGCACGAAGCGATTGAAATAATGGAAGCCCTGGCGCAGTTGCGCTTCCGTCTGCTGAGTGATGTTTGTCATATGGTCCCCCTGCGCGCCGCACCGCGTGCGGGCATGCCTTTCCATTATCGCCCGGAATCAACATGTGCAACAATGGGTCTCAGGGTCATTACCATGCGGCAGCCATCTCGTGGTACAACTTTCTTGCCATGAAAAATCCGTTCGAACTTAAACGCATCCTGATTTTTCTCGGTTTCGCATTTGGAATCGCCTGGCTGGCCGCGTTGATCATCCACCTGACGGGCGGGCTGGTGAACAACCCCCTCGCGCTTCCGCTCGAGACTATAGCCGTAATGGGGGCGCCTGCGGCGGCGAACCTGTTGACGCGCCTGCTGACGCGCGAAGGCTGGAAAGACCTGTACCTGCGCCCCAGGTTACGGCAGGCCTGGCGCTACTGGGCTTTGCTGTGGATTGCGCCGGCACTGCTGACCATCGCCGGTGCGGCCATCTACTTTCTGGTGTTCCCGGAGCACTTCGACCCCTCGCTGCAGCGCATGCGCCAGCTCACCGCCGCCTCGCTGCACGCCGCCGGCAACATCAGCCCGTGGCTGTTACTGGGCGCGGGGACACTGCAGGCCATCGTGCTGTCGCCGTTGCTCAACGGCCTGTTCACCCTGGGCGAGGAGTTCGGCTGGCGCGCCTACCTGCAACCCAGGCTGATGCCGCTGGGCGGGCGCGTGACGATGGTTATCATGGGCATCACCTGGGGTGTATGGCACTGGCCGCTCATCGCGATGGGACACAACTACGGGCTGAACTATACCGGCGCGCCGTGGCTGGGCATGCTGGTCATGCTGTGGTTCACGCTGGCCGCCGGCACATTGCTGGGTTGGGCGACCCTGCGCAGCGGCAGCGTGTGGCCGGCAGTCGTCGGCCACGCCGCGGTGAACGGCATCGCGGGATTGAGCGCACTGGCGACGGCGGGACAGCCCAGCCCGCTGGTCGGCCCGCTGCCGGTGGGGTTGATCGGCTCGGTCGGTTTTGCGGTGGTGGCGCTGCTCATCTTCCTGTACCCGGATGCGTTAAGGTCACCTAAATCTCCACAGGACAAAGGGGCTTCATAGATGCGCGCCGAAGTATCGCTGTAGAAAGAGCACATACCTGTACTGACTGTGGTGCTGCAAGACACTGGATGCGCGTCCGCGGGCATGACGTATGCCGGCCTGTCATTCCCCGCGCAGGCGGGAATCCAGGGCGACACCTTCTCCAACGGATCGGCCGACGGGCGGTTGGCGGGCGACGCCGGTCTCATGCGGCCACCAGTCGCATATTTCCGCTCTGCCACAGCCATGCCAGCACATGCCCGAAGTGTTCGTCGTGATGCGCGTATGAACTGTGCATGATGAACAGCAGCGTGTAATCCCCCAGCCAGGGGTATTGGCCCTGCGCCAGCAGGTCGGGTTCGGGCAGCGCCTCGCCCAGTTCGATGAAGTGCAGGAAGCCCGTCCGCCAGTCGCGGTGTACGTCGGCCCATGGCCGCTCGCGCCAGGCGGCATAGATGCGGGCGTTGATCCGGTCGGTATCATCTTCCGTATCCGCACCTGCGACCGGCTCACCAGGCCATGGCAGATATTGCGGCTCGTGGTCGTGCAGGGCAGCATCAAGCCGCGCGATGGAACGGCGCTGCCAGGCCCACAGGTGGACGATCTCATCCTTGATCGACCACTCGGAGGGAACCTGCGGAGCGGTGATCTGCGCTTCGCTCAGATCGGCCAGCAGCGTTTCCCAGCGGTTCACTTCATCTCTGAGCTTGATCAGCATGTGCTGTTTTTCATTCATGGTCGTCCTCCAATCGGTACAGCCTGTTTCGCATTGGGAGCTTTAGCGCGGGAATCATCGGCAAGTCTAGCATGCGTCTGCCTGATCGAGTTGTCCGGGCACGTGTATCGTGTATTCCGGCTCCTGCCCCTTCACCGCACCCACGTCGTGTTACCGTCACTGACAAACTCGAGCGTGCCCAGGTCGCGCAGGGCGTAGGAGCGGGTGGTCAGCGGCAGAGCAGGCGGAGCGCCGCCGGCGTCGGCCCATACCACTGCCCGTGGCGCGGCGGCATTCAACAATGCCGGCTTCGCCCCGCGCACGCTGACGAAAACGATGCCCGCGCCGTCCAGCGTGCCGCTGATCACTGCGGCGTCGCCGGCCAGGTCGAAGACACTCTTGCCGTAGGTCAGGCGCGCGCCGACGGCGCCGTTCAGGCGCGCTTCGACGGTGAGGGTAACGCCCGCATCGAGAGTAATGCGCGCGCCGACCGGCAGCGTGATGGCGCGGGCGGATTGCGTAGCGACCTGGCGGTTCCACTCGTCCAGCATGGCCGACGGTTCGTCCGCGCCATCGGGCTGGACGATCACGCCGGTTGTGTAGCGCCGCAGGATGGGCAGGCTGTCGCCGCGCGCGTAGTCGTCACGCCGCGGCAGCACCAGCAGTTCGATGCTCCTGTCCCATACCGGCATGGCGCGCCCCATCACGGCCGGCAGCGTCCCGCCGCCCGCGAAAACAGCCTGCCGCCCCGAAGGCGTCTGAATGAATGCGCCTGCCCCGCTGAATGTCACGTGCAGTTTGCCGTCCGGCTGCTGGAACCAGTACACGCTGCCCAGGGCCAGCAGCACGACTGCGCCGAGCAGGACAGCGCCCGCGCTCAGGCGCTTCTTCATCATGCTGCGCAGGGCCTGACGGATGTCCGGCTTCTGCGCCAGCACCGCGCTGATGCCGAAGAGAGCCGCATAATACGCCAGCGCGTGCGGTGCGCCAAAACCATAGATCGGGATGGCCGCCCACGGCTGCGCGCCGAACCACTCAACGGCGTGCAATGTGGCGGTGAGCAGCGCGTAGGCCGGTACTGCCGCCAGCGCGCCCAGCGGCGCGGAAAGCAGCCCCAGCGCGGCGGCCAGGCTGCCCAGGATCATCGCGGCGGGTTGCAGCGGCAACACCAGCGGGTTGACCAGGAACGCCGACGGCGTGAACAGGTTGAAGTTGCTCAGCAGGATTGGCAGGGTGGTGATGGTCGCGGCCAGCGTGGTGAACAGCAGGTCGGCCAGGATGCCGGTCCATGTCCGCGCCTCAATGCGGCGCTGCACCGCATCGCGCAGCCGGTCCAGGTACAGCACCAGCCCCAGTGTGGCGGCGAAACTGAGCTGGAAACCGATATCGAACAGCAGGTCGGGATCGGCGGCCAGCATGAAAAACGCGGCGGCGCACAACGTGTTCAGCGTGAAGCCGCGCCGCCAGATCAACATGCCGAATAACATGATGACCGCCATGCCGGCGGCGCGCAGCACCGCTGGCGAAGCGCCCACGAATACGGTGTAACCGATGACGGCGGGGATGGCCGCAGCCGCAGCGATCTGCCGCCCCAACAGGCGGCTGAGCAGCGGGACGACCAGCGCGATGACGATGCTGACGTTGAATCCGGAGATGGCGACGATATGCGCTGTGCCGGTGCGCTGAAACGCCGTTTTGACACCCGCCGGCAGTCCGCCGTCGTCGCCAATCAGGATACCGGCGAGCAGGGCCGACTCCGGCGCGGGCATGCTGCGCTGGATGGAATGGCGCACGTCGTCCTTGGCGCGCAGCAATGCGGCCATCAGCGGATTGCCCTGGTCAGCGCCGATGCGCTGCAGGGATTCGGGTCGCGATATCCAGGCGAGCACCCCCTGGCGTGCCAGGTAGTCGCGATAATTGAAGTCGGCGAAGACCGGCGGCGCGTCGAGGACGCCGTAGGCGCGCACGACGTCGCCGTAACGCCAGTCGATGCTTTTGTCGGCGCGCAGCAACACGGCGCCGTGCGGCTGCACGATGGCGGTATTGACGGCCATGCGGGTGACCTGCACGCGCAGATAGGTGAGGTCGGGGCGGACGTCCGGTTCGTCGCCCACGATGCCTTCCAGCACTACGAAGCGCCCGCTATAGGCGGCGGGTGTGTCTGCGGCGGATGGCGGAACGCTGAGCGTGTAGCGTGCCGCGCCGAGCGCGAACAGCGCGAGCAGCGCCGCGGCCCACAGCGGTTCATGCTGTTTGCGGATAGCGATGGCGGCGATGATCGCAAATAGCGCCGCCGGCCCGCTGAACCACAGCGGCAGGGGAAATTGCGAGGCGAACCACAGGCCCGCGGCAAACGCGGCGGCGATGAATGCGAATGGCGCTGCGCGTGTCATTGGCGCAAACCGGCAATATGCCCCTCGGCGCGTTCCACAAACTGATCGTACTTGCGGCGTATATCGTCCAGCCAGTCGTCGGGGCGGGATGCCAGGCGCGCATCCAGCCCGCGCGGCACCTCGTACAGATAGCGCGCCGCCCGCACCACCCACCATACCCGCATGACCGTGATGTACGTGTGGATGCGCTGGAGCGCGCCGGCATCCCGCCGCATCTCGGCGTATTCTTCGCACAGCGGCTCCCAGCGCGACAGCGGCACATCGGCGTAGGCCGGATGCGTAATCAGGTCGGCGATCTCAAACGCCGGGTCGCCCCAACCGCTGTTCTCCCAGTCGACCGACGCCCAACCGGCGGGGCGGCGGATGAAATTGCGCCAGTTGGCATCGACGCGGCACAGCGCCCGCGGCGGCGGTTGCCATTCGGGCGGCGTCCACGCATCGAGCCAGGCCAGCAGCACCCGCAACGATTCCGGCTGTGCATTCGCGGGCAGGCGGGCGGCATGTTCCCGCACCAGCCGCTTGCCTGCCGCGCCGCCGGCCACGTTCAACACGGCATCGGCGATGTCCAGCGATGTGTGCGCAGGCGTGAGCGTATGGATGGCGCAGTAGTGTCCCAGCAGCGCCTGCCAGTCCGCCCCGCACGCCGGCGGCGCAGACAACCCTTCGCCATCCAGCCAGGTTTGCACCACAACCGGCTGGCGGCAGCGCGTTTCGTCCAGCCACATGGCGCGCGGCGCGACCGCCAGGCCGCAGTGTTGCAGCGCCGCCAGCGCCGTATACTCGCGCCATGCGCGGCGACGTTCATCGCGAACGGTGAACTTCACTGCGTAATCGTCATCGCCTCGTGTGGCGCGAAACAGCAGGTTGTTTGCGCCGCCCGCCACCGGCGCGATGCGCCAGCCCCGCCACAACGTTTCGCGCCGCGACGGGTCGGCGGCGAGATGATCCAGCAGCAGCGCGAGCGAATCAGACATGCGCCTTTTGTACCACGACAGCGCCATCTGCGCGCGGACGTTGTGGTAACGTAACAGCCTGATGGATCGCACAACACGCCAGCGCCTGCGCGTGGTGGTACGCGGCGCGGTACAAGGCGTGGGATTCCGCCCGTTCGTTTATCGCCTGGCGACAGAGATGGGGCTGCCCGGCTGGGTGATCAACTCGTCGCAGGGCGTTTTCATCGAGGTCGAAGGCGACAAGGCGCAGCTCGACGAATTTCTGTTGCGCATCAAGGGCGAAAAACCGCCCCGCTCGTTCATCCAGAGCCTGGAGCCGGCATTCCTCGACCCGCTTGGTTTTGTCGCGTTCGAAATCCGCCACAGCGAGGAATCCGGCGCGAAGAGCGTGCTGGTGCTGCCCGACCTGGCTACCTGTCCGGACTGCCGGCGCGAGATTTTCGACCCCGCTGACCGGCGCTACCTGTACCCGTTCACCAACTGCACCAACTGCGGCCCGCGCTACAGCATCATCGAAGGGCTGCCCTACGACCGGCCAAACACCAGCATGCGGCTGTTCGAGATGTGCGCCGAATGCCGCGCCGAGTACAGCAATCCGCTCGACCGGCGCTTTCACGCACAACCTAACGCCTGCCCGAAGTGCGGGCCGCATCTGGAGCTATGGGACGCCGGCGGCAGCATACTGGCCTCGCACCACGACGCGCTGCTGCAGGCCGCTGACTCGATCCGGCGCGGGCAGATCGTCGCAGTTAAGGGCATCGGCGGATTTCACCTGATGGCCGACGCGCGCAACGACGACGCCGTCCGGCTGCTGCGCCAACGCAAGCGCCGCGAGGAGAAGCCGCTGGCGCTGATGGCGCCTGCGCTGGAGCAGGTTAAGACGCTGTGCGAAGTATCCGAATTCGAGGAGCGCCTGCTGCTGTCGCCGGAGTCGCCCATCGTCCTGCTGCGGCGGCATGGGCGATCAGAAGGAGGGCGACTGCAAGAAGGGCGATCACAAGAAGGGCGATCACACAGGATCGCCCCTACGATCGCACCCGCGCCGAATCCATCGCTGGGGATCATGCTGCCGTATACGCCGCTGCATCACATCCTGATGGCAGAACTGGGCTTTCCGGCCGTCGCCACCAGCGGCAACCTGTCCGACGAGCCGATCTGCATCGATGAGCGCGAGGCGCTGGAGCGCCTGGGCGGGATTGCCGATGTGTTTCTGGTGCACAACCGCCCCATCGTCAGGCATGTGGACGATTCCATCGTGCGCGTCGCGCTGGGGCGCGAGATGGTGCTGCGCCGCGCGCGCGGCTACGCGCCCCTGCCGATCACAGTCAAGACACCAGAAGCCAGACGTCAGAGGTCAGAAGTTAGAGGCCAGAAGTCAGAGATTGGGGATCACAGATTAGAGATTTCAGAGCAGGCAGCAGTGGCGGCATCTGAGCCTGTGTCCGTGCTGGCCGTCGGGCCGCACCTGAAGAACAGCGTGGCCATCACGGTGGGGCGGAACGCATTCATCAGCCAGCACATCGGCGACCTGGAAACGCCGCAGGCCTACGATGCCTTCCGGCGCGTCATCGCCGATCTGAGCCGGCTGTACGAGTTCGCGCCGGATGCACTGGCATGCGACCTGCATCCCGATTACGTGTCCACTCACTACGCGCGCGAGCTGGCGGCGCGCAGCAATCCGCCGTTGCCGGTGGCCGCCGTGCAACACCATCACGCGCACATCGCTTCGTGCCTGGCGGAGAACGATCTGATCGGCAGCCCCGGACGCGCGCTGGGGGTGTCGTGGGACGGCACCGGTTACGGGCTGGACGGCGCGATCTGGGGCGGCGAGTTTCTGCTGGTGGATACGGGGTCGCCGGGCGACTTCACCCGCGCCGCCAACCTGCGCACGTTCCGGCTGCCCGGCGGCGACCGGGCGATCAAAGAGCCGCGCCGCGCGGCATTCGGCCTGCTCTACGAACTGTTCGGCGACACGCTTGTGGAGCGCAGCGACCTCGCGCCGGTGGCGGCGCTATCACCCGCCGAGCGCAACATCATCCGCCAGATGATCCAGCGCGGACTGAACGCCCCGCTCACCTCCAGCGCCGGACGGCTGTTCGACGCCTGCGCCGCGCTGATCGGCCTGCGCCAGCGCGCCAGCTACGAAGGGCAGGCGGCGATGGAACTGGAGTTCGCCGCGGAAACCGTTGACACCGATGAGGCATACGCGTCGGAGATAGACGAAGACAGAGGCCAGAAGACAGAGGCCAGAAGCCAGAAGCCAGAAGTCAGAAGTCAGAAGCCAGAGGCAGATGCTGAGAAACTGGAAAGCGGAGGTTCAGCCTCTAACCTCCGACCCCCGATCTGCAGTCCGCAATCTCCATTCCTCGTAGACTGGGGGCCGATGATTCATGCTGTGATAGCCGATGTTTCCGCCGAGGTACCGGCTGGCGCAATCGCAGCCCGATTCCACAACACCCTGGCCGAGATGATTGTCGCGGTCGCCGCCAGAACGGGCGAGCGCCGCGTGGTTCTCAGCGGCGGCGTATTCCAGAATCGCTACCTGCTCGAACGAACGGTCAGGCGGCTGCGCGAGGCGGGATTTCATCCTTACTGGCATCAGCGCGTTCCGCCCAACGACGGGGGCACCGCGCTGGGGCAGGCTGTGATTGCGTCGTATATGCCGATCGTCAGACTAAAATAACGAGCATCCACATTAACTTTATTGTCCCATGCCTGATAAACTATTCCTGCAAGGAGCATGAGAAATGTGTTTAGCGGTTCCGGGTAAGATCGTCTCCATCAGCGGCGATGAGCCGCTGCTGCGCACGGGTAAAGTCAATTTCGGCGGCATCATCAAAGACGTGAACTTTGCCTATGTACCCGAAGCGAAAGTGGGCGATTATGTCGTTGTGCATGTCGGTTTTGCACTGAACGTCGTGGACGAAGCCGAGGCCAGCCTGGTGTTCGATTATCTGCGCGAGATGGGCGAACTGGCGGAGCTGGAAGAGCGTGCCACCGCCGGGCGGGATGAACGATGAAGTACGTCGACGAATATCGCGACGCTGACGCCGCCGCAAAATATGCCGGCGCCATCGCGAAGCTTACCACCCGCCCGTGGACGATCATGGAAATCTGCGGCGGGCAGACCCATGCCATCGTCAAATTTGGCATTGACGAACTGCTGCCGGCCGGCATCACGCTGGTGCACGGCCCCGGCTGCCCGGTCTGTGTCACTCCCATCGAGTTGATTGACAAAGCCGTGGAGATTGCGGCGCGCCCCGGCGTGATCTTCTGCTCTTTTGGGGATATGCTGCGCGTCCCCGGCACGCGCCAGGACCTGCTCTCGGTGAAGGCGCAGGGCGGCGACGTGCGCATCGTATATTCCCCGCTGGATGCGCTGAGGCTGGCGCAGGCTAACCCTGCCAAAGAGGTGGTGTTCTTCGCCGTCGGGTTCGAGACCACCGCTCCCGCCAACGCCATGTCGGTGTATCAGGCACAGCGGTCAGGTGTCACCAACTACTCCATCCTGGTGTCGCATGTGCTGGTGCCGCCAGCCATGGAGGCGATCCTGTCATCCGAGCAGAACCAGGTGCAGGGATTCCTGGCCGCCGGGCATGTCTGCACCGTCATGGGCTACACCGAATACGAGCCGCTGGCCGTCAGATACCACGTCCCGATTGTGGTAACCGGCTTCGAGCCGCTGGATATCCTGCAGGGCGTGTATATGTGCGTCAGGCAGTTGGAAGAAGGCCGCGCCGAAGTGGAGAACCAGTACACGCGCGTGGTGAAACGCGAAGGCAACCGCCCGGCGCAGCAGATCATCGCGGAGGTATTTGAAATATCGCCGCGCAAATGGCGCGGCATCGGCGAGATTCCGCGCAGCGGCCTGGGGCTGCGCGCGCCATACGCGGCGTTCGACGCGGAGAAACGCTTCGACATCGCGTCCGGGGCGGTCGAGGAGTCCGGCGAGTGCATCAGCGGGCTGATCATGCAGGGCGTGAAGAAGCCGGAGCAGTGCCCCGCCTTCGGGACGCGCTGCACGCCGGAGCGTCCTCTCGGCGCGCCGATGGTTTCATCCGAAGGCGCCTGCGCGGCGTATTATCGGTACAGGCGCGTGACAACGAAATAACGCAGAGGTCAGAAGTCAGAAATGGATTTTACAAACGGTCCCGCCTGCCCCATCCCTATATCCGATTACCCGAATGTGCTGCTGGCGCACGGGGGCGGCGGCAGACTGACGAACCAGCTCATCGCCAGGATGTTCCTGCCGGCGTTCGACAACCCGGCGCTACAGGCGCAGCACGACGGGGCCGTGTTCCGCGTCGGCGACGCTTCGCCGCAGCTCGCATTCAGCACCGACTCCTACGTCATACACCCGCTGTTCTTCCCCGGCGGCGACATCGGCTCGCTGGCCGTGCACGGCACCGTGAACGACCTGGCGATGTGCGGGGCGCGCCCGCTCTACCTCAGCGCGGGCTACATCATCGAAGAGGGGCTGCCGATGGACACGCTGTGGCGCATCGTGCAATCCATGCAGGCAGCGGCCCGCAACGCCGGCGTGCAGATCGTCACCGGCGACACGAAGGTGGTGGACCGCGGCAAGGGCGACGGCGTATTCATCAATACCGCCGGCGTGGGCATTGTGGAGCACGAGCGGCGCATCACTCCGCAGTCCGTGCGGCCGGGCGACGCCCTGATCGTCAACGGCGACATCGGGCGGCACGGCATCGCCATCATGGCCGTGCGCGAGGGGCTGGAGTTCGAGACCACCATCGAGAGCGACTCCGCCGCCGTTGCGGAACTGGTGATGCAACTGCTGGCAGAAAACATCGAAGTACACAGCCTGCGCGACCTCACACGCGGCGGGCTGGCCAGCGCCTTGAACGAAATCGCCGGCAGCGCCGGGGTCGGCGTGGCGATAGAGGAACGCCGCGTGCCGGTGCGCGACGACGTGCACGCGGCCTGCGAAATGCTGGGCTTCGATCCGCTCTACGTAGCCTGCGAGGGGCGCTTCGTGGCCTTTGTGGCCCCGCAGGATGCCGAACGCGCCCGCGCGGTCATGCGCGGGCATCCCCTCGGCGCGGATGCCGCCATCATCGGAACCGTCAAAGCCGACCATCCAGGCGTGGTGATGATGAAGAGCCGCATCGGCGTCAGCCGCATCGTGGACATGATCAGCGGCGAACAGTTGCCCAGGATCTGCTGAGACTCACCGCAGCCGCGCAGAGAATCCGGCCTGCTCAAAGTGGTGGTCGTTCGTGAGCGCCTCATTATCGCCGAATTATGCAGACGGTCGCGTTTGCTGGATAGCGCAATCCAGGCGTTTGCATCAACAAAGATTTGCTTCATCGAAGGGTGTGTTGTTGGTATAGATGAGCGTCCAGATTCTCAGCCGGATCAATCGGAGCAGCGGCGTCATAGCCTTCAAATAGATAAATCGGGTCGCGGGAGAGATCAACCTGCCTGCTGGTATCAGGCAGTTCGGCGATCCAATCCTGGATCACGTCCTGAACGGACTTTCCAGCCTCGCGCGCGGTCTTCTCCAGTCGCTGGTAGCCTTCATCGCTCAGTTGGATAGTAAGGACAGTCATTGATCACGGCCTCCGAAGCGAGTCGTATCATCCCCGCTTCATTATACAGACTGTTGCATCCAATATCATATCCGCATGCGGGCGACCAGCGCGCTGACAGCCAGCCCCAGCCCCAGGAACGGGATCAGGCTGAAGATATTGCCCCCCAGCACGCTGAAGGCGGAAGGAAGCAGGAGAAAGATCGCGCCGACCGCCATCGCGATAGCCGCCGTCAGCCAGAAGTACATGCCGCGCACGTGCCCGAGGACGCGCCGGATGGCTTCCGCCACCAGCGCCCCGACCGCCGGCCCGACGAAGATGACCAGGATGAGGGCGAAGAAGCCGATATTGCCGACAAAACCCAGGACGAAGCCGGAGATGGCGCCCAACACCAGCGCCACAATCGCCACCAGGACATAGTGCTCAATGCCGGCGTTATAGAAGGTGGCGACGCGAGCCTTCACGTAGTAGGGGCACACGTAGCCGGTGGGCGTGCGCTTCGCGTCCTTCGGCATCAGCGGGCGATTGCACTTCGAGCAGCGCAGCGTCGTCGCTCCGGACGCCACATACGGGCACTGGTAACCGTACTCGGTCGCCGGAGCAGGCCCGGCTGATGAATCCTGTGTGGTCATGATTGTGACTTCTTTAGAACGTCGAGCATCTGCCCGTGCAGCAGGCCATTGCTGGCGACGATGATGCCGCTGTCCAGCATGCTGTCGCCGCCGCAGTAATCGGTTACGGTTCCGCCGGCTTCGCGCACCAGCACGATGCCCGCTGCGATGTCGTGCGGCTTGATTTTGCTCTCCCAGTAACCGTCCATCTGGCCGGCCGCCACATAGCACATATCCAGCGCCGCCGAGCCGATGCGGCGGGTGGCCTGCGCGGTGCGCTGAAAGCCCAGAAACTCCGGGATGTTGCTGTCATTCGTGTGCGAATCGTAGGGGAAACCCGTCACCAGCAGGGCGCGGCTTAGTTTCTGCGTGGCGGACACGCGGATGGGCACACCGTTGCGGGTCGCCCCGTGTCCGCGCGCCGCGGCGAACATGTCGTCGATCACCGGGCTGTACACCACGCCTACCGAAGGCACGCCGTCGATCAGCAGACCGAGGGACACGCAGAAGATGGCGAAGCCGTGCGCGAAATTCACCGTGCCGTCCAGCGGATCGACATGCCACTGGTATGCGGCCGGGGTGGTGCGGCTGCGCGCGGCTTCATAGGCGCCGCCCTCCTCGCCCACAACACGGTGTTCCGGGAAGAGCCGGTTCAGCTCGCCGACAATGTACTTCTCGGCGCGCACATCGTATTCGGTCACGGGGTCGATGGCGCTGGACTTGAAGCGCAAAGCCGTGCCGCGATTCTGTTCGATGGCAGCGACCCCCTCGCGCAGTATCGCGCCGGCGCCGCGCGCTATCGTGACCGCCGCGCTCAGGATATCCGTAATCGATGCGGCCGTGTCGTCAGCGCGCGCCGCCGCTTCATCTATGCTGTTTGACATTGGCCTAATTCTACAATCCGCATGGTCTCAAATACTCCAGCGCCGTGAAAAACAAAAGCGCCTGCCGGGCACATCCGGCAGGCGCTCTGTTGTGCTCAGTCGCTGACGCTGCGCCAGGTGCTCAGTGGCCGGGCCGCCGTGTTGGCGGCGGCGAATCCTTCAGAACGATCATGAAGTACAGCTTATACGGATAGACCACCACAGCCTGGCCCATCTCCGGCGGCCGCGCCGCGTGATCGATCATGAACGGCGCCTGCAGGATGTTGTGCGGCAATCCAAACGAGGCGTGCGCCTGTATCACTACGGTCACGCCGGTGCCCTGCGGCACGTTGCCTGTCCAGACAACACGGTTATCAACCATGTCGGCCGCCGCACTGCCGCTGCTCCAGGAGACAACAGCATCCAGCCGCAGGTACCGCGCGCCTGCAGGCTGCGGCAGCGTAAACAGGCCCGTCGTCCCGATGGCATCCGCATCGCCGGTGTTGCTGATGTGCCAGGTGTAGGTAATCAGGCCGTTGACGAACTCCGGCTCGGTGAAGCCGCTGGCATCGCTGGTGCGCCAGTCCGGCGCGCAGATGTGCACGCTCAGCCCCGCCGTCGCTGTGAAGATGCTGCCTGTGACAGTCACCGTCTCCGCGCCATAGGGCACAGGCGCGATGACCGCGACCGGCAATACCAACATGCTCTGGCTGTTCGTCGGGATGGCCGGAACCGAAGTGGTAATGGGCGCGCTGCCGCTGCCGGTCACTATGAAGTTCAGGTCGCCGCCCGGATACGGGATGTTGCCGACATTCGACACCGTCCAGGTCACCGGGAAGGTGGCGCCCGGCAGCGCACACAGGCCCGCGCCGGATACGCCGGTCAGGCCCAGCGCCGCGTTCACCTTCACCCCGGTCACGGTAGGCAGACAACCGCCCAGCGTCGGGTCGCAGGTAACGATTGGGGGTAGCGAGCTGGATATGGTGCCCTGGTTGGTGACGGAAGTGACATCGCCAGGGAAGGGATTCGCAATATCGGCGCGATAGGAAATCTCGACGGACTGCCCGGGCAGCAGATCGCCGACAACCACCTGCACGCTGTGGTCGCCCGCCGTGTTGCCCTGCGTCACGGTGCCCGTCAGCACCTGCACCGAGCCGACCTGCAGGGCCGTGTTCGGGTCAAGGTTGTCGTTGTACACCACATCGGTAACCACCGACGACCCCACATTGGCGATGGTCACTTTGTAGAGCAGGGTGTCGCCGGGCGATACCAAGCCATCGTGGTTGGCGTCCGTATACAGCACCGCGGTCTTGCTGGCGGCCAACTTGCCGGGGCCGACCAGCGTCGTGCAGGTCGGGTCGCCGGCCAGTTGCGTGTCCGGGTCGCCGCTGAGCACCTGGCCGAACCCGGTGCCGCTGACAACGCCCTGGTTGCAGATTTGCGCCGCCTCCACCGGGTTGTTGATGCGCACGCGGTACTTGATGTCCACGCTGCCGAAACCGGCAGGCACGGTGCCGACGTTCACCGCCACACTGGTATCGCCGGGGTTGTTGCCCGTGACTACGACGCCGCCGGATGTGGTGACCGTGCCGGTCAGCAGGGTGGTGTTCGGGTCGGGGGTATCGTTGAACAGGACACCCGTGGCGGCCGCATTGCCGCTGTTCACGATCGTCACATCGTACAGCATCACATCGCCGGCGGACGGACCGCCGCTGTTGTCGTTATCCGCATACAGCACGGCGCGCTTGCTTACCGCGACAGACGGCTTGAGCGCCAGCGATGTCGCCGTCGGGTCGTCCGGTTGCGGCGTGCGCGGATCGTCGGTCAGCACCGCCGGGATCTCGCGGCTGGTGACGGCGCCCTGGTTGGACAGCGACGCCGCACCCGCGGGCAGCGGCTTATCGACATTGACGCGGAATGTGATGACAACCTGATCGCCGCCGGCCAGCGTGCCGATATCGACGCGCACGAAGCTGTCGCCGGCCGTGTTCCCCAGCACAACCGTGCCGCGCGACGCGCTCACCGACCCCACTACCAGGCGGGAGTGTATACCGGGCACATCGTTAAAC
>JAKALH010000242.1 GCA_021813225.1 Chloroflexota bacterium | reverse complement strand
GGCTGACAGTTGCATTTCCCTGATTGACTTCAGCGTTCGCTCGTAAATCTCGAAGTGTTCGTTCTCTGTTTCTTCCGGATCAACGTACTTGAACCACATGGCCTGCTCAGGGTGCTGACCGGACAGGATGCGCCGGCTGCGATCCAGCACGCCGCTCTTGTCGTGCCACTTCACCTCGCCCATCTGCAGCAGGATATATTCGCCCGGATACTTCCGTTGCAGCTCTTTCTGGTGATCCAGGTAGTACATAGCCTGCTCCGCCGTGGTGCGCCGCCACGAGACGACTGTCTCCTGCGAATCCGTGATCTTGGCGAAGAACCTGCCCACGGGCGCCGCAACCTCAGACTGCCAGTCAATCTCGTCAAGGTTGACCGTCCCAAAGCCGCTCTGCGCTGCGCACAGCAGCGAGTTGCGGTCGCGGTGGAATGGTTCCATCAGCCAGTCGGACTGTGGATCATGCCCCATCAGGTGCGCCCCGACGGCGTCGGTTGCGATGACCTGGTCGCCCGCGATCAGCGTGTTGCAGATGCGTGGCTCGTCGCCTTTGCCCCATTCTTCGCCGGCCTGCCCGACCAGCCCGTCGATGATATTCAACGTCGGATTGTAGATGCGCCCCAGGTCGGCCAGCATATAGGGCATGCGCACCAGGTGGTGATAGTAGAACCGCGGCCGGCCCAGCGGTTGCGTCGGCATCAGGCCGAACAGGTTCTTCAGGCACAGCGTGACGCCCATGAACGCGTGGTTCTTCAGCTTTTGCACGGATATCATGGCGTCCGCCCCGACAGCGCGCTGGTGGAGAGGATACCTGTCGAACATCAGCCCGCCGCCCGGAACCGGCATCATGTGCACGTCGCCCACATTCCCGTTCACGTACTCAACGTCGAACTCCTTCAGCACATGGCGGATGTTGGTGGTGCTGTCTTTCTCCGCGCCCGAATAGACCTGGTAGAAACTGACGTCGATACAGTAAATTTCCGCGCTGGTTTTCTCGCGCAGCAGGCGCAGGACCGCTCTGACGACGGAATCGCTGACCAGTTGCTGGCGGTGGTTCTCGAACATGACAAGCTGTTTCGGCATCTTGTCCTGGTTGAACTTGATCGCGATCCGCCTGGCTTTCTTAAGCTTGTTCCATGTCCGATCCAGCGGGTCTGTCGCCCGCTTCAGGGACCGGTAGACTTCCTCGTCGCTGGCATGATAGTCGCAATGAACAGCGCGTACCTTATAGGCAGATTTATCTGATCCCATCTCGTTATCACATACTCCTCTGGAAACATATCACCGACACATCCGACCCCGACTGGCACATCTGTGATTTTACGCATTTGGCCGCAATATGCTGCGGCACGTCGCTATTATCGCCACATCATTATGCGTGCCTGCTGTGCTGGTGTGTGTCAGGCGCTTTGCGCGCTGTATTGGCATGTGACCGGCTGGTAAGGGTTATCGCGGAGGTGCGAAGTTCGCCTGATGCCGACTCAATCTGTGTCGAAGTTAGCTGCCGTAAGTTTTTGACACATTTGCCCGGCGACTCCAAGTCGCGGGCAACCGATGCCAAGCCCCCTCAAGGGGGCTGGAGCAGCACTACGTTGCGCGCGGTTTCAACCGCCGCGAAAGGCGCCAGGAATTTCTGGCTGCTGACTGAGTCGCCTTTGCCGTGGAGCAGAAGTGGCAGATAGCCCGGGTCGGGGTTGTTGATTACCACTTCCCGACGCGGCGCAGCATTAACGAGCGGCAGGCCTTACGTTGAGCAACCGCCTGGGCGGAAATCATCACGTGAGCAGGACGATTCGTCCTGCTATAGTAACGAATATGCAGGGAGACCGGTTCGTCGAGGTGGCGCCGCTGGCAGATGCGGTCGACATGTCATTGACCTACAGCGTGCCGGGGCAGCATTCGGAGCATGTGACTCAAGGCTCGGCGGTCATCATCCCCCTGCGTAACCGCCTTGTCGCGGGTGTTGTCGTGAATGATGGCGTGCGCCAGGACGGTTCCGGTGCCGAACCGCAGGCCCGCGACTACATCATCAAGCCGATACATTCGCTGGTGGACGAGAAGCCGGCGTTGAACGCCAGCCAACTTGATCTGGCGCGCTGGATGTCGGCCGAGTATCACGCACCGCTTGGTCGTTGTTGCGCCTTGATGATACCGCCCGGATATACCCCCAGTTCTTCATATCTCTACACCCTCGCCGTTGACACGGCGAACACGCCGCCCGACACCGACAACGCGCGCGACCGCGTGATGCACCTGCTGCAGCAGGGCGGCACGCTGATTGAGAGCCGGCTGAAGGCTGCCTTGCGCGGCGTCCGAGGGTGGCGGAACGAACTCAAGCGCCTGGTGCAGGAAGGGGTCGTCGTCCGCCAGTCAACGCTGGAGCCGGCCGCCGTCAAACCACGCCGTACGACGATGGTTCAACTGGTCATATCCGATGCTACGCTTGAGATTGTGCTGGATAACCTGCAGCGCACTGCGGTCAATGACTCGCGCCGGATCGATGCTGCACGCCGGCGCGGCGCGGTGTTGAATTACCTTCGCGAGAATAACCGCCTGGCCTGGGCAGAGTGGGTCATGGCTTCGACCGCAGCCAATCGAGCCGACCTGGACTGGCTGGCGCAACACGATTACATCATATTGGGCGACGCAGAGCGCTGGCGCGATCCTCTGGCGGATATCGATTACGTGGTATCATCGGAGCCGCCCCTGACTGGCGACCAGTCACGCGCCTGGGACAGTGTTCTGGCGGCTATCAGTCCACAGGCTGGCGAAGGTTCTGCCTCGGAGTCGGCAGCTCATCGACCGTCGCACCGCGGCAGTTCTGCTGAGGCGGCGCACGCCTGCTTTCTGCTGCGCGGGGTTACGGGGTCTGGCAAAACCGAGGTCTATATGCGCGCTGTGGATTATGAATTACGGCGCGGGCGCGGTGCGCTGGTGCTCGTCCCGGAAATCAGCCTGACACCGCAGACGGCGCGGCGTTTCCTGTCACGCTTTCCTGGCAAGGTCGCCCTGATTCACAGCAGGCTCAAGCCGGGTGAACGTTTCG
Source organism: Chloroflexota bacterium (assembly GCA_021813225.1). GTDB lineage: Bacteria > Chloroflexota > Anaerolineae > J036 > Brachytrichaceae > CAIXPS01. The sequence continues at coordinate 2,265 of JAKALH010000242.1, read as the reverse complement.
ATACCTGGCGTCGCATCCGCAATGGGGAGTTGCCTGTTGTAGTCGGCGCGCGCTCGGCATTGTTCGCGCCGCTGCCGCAGGTCGGCGTGATCGTTCTGGACGAAGAGCATGATCAATCGTATAAGCAGAATTCGCTGCCGTACTATGACGCGCGCCGCGTGGCGATGCAGTATGCCTTGCTCAGCGATGCGGCCTTGATTTTCGGCAGCGCTACGCCGTCCATGGAGGCGTGGCACATGGCTGGTCAGGGGAGTCTGCGCGTGCTGGAGTTGCCGAACCGCGTGCGCGCCCATGCCAGCCGCGTCGCCGATCAGGAAGCGCGCCTGGGCGTGCACAGTGCCGCACGACACGAGACGGACACCGTCCTGTATCAACCGATGCCGGATGTGCAGATCGTCGACATGCGGGCGGAGTTACGCGGCGGCAACGTCAGCATGTTCAGCGGCGCACTTTCAACGGCCCTGGCGGGGACGCTGTCTCGCGGCGAGCAGGCGATCATCTTCCTGAACCGGCGCGGCAGCGCGTCGTGTGTGATCTGCCGTGACTGCGGCCATGTGCTGCGTTGCCCTAATGACGATGTGCCGTTAACCTATCACCAGCCGATGGGCGATAGCGACCGCAACGCAAGCGGACGCCGTCCCGTACCCAGTCTGCGCTGCCACCAGTGCGACCATGTCGAGGAAGTACCGGCGGTTTGCCCGGCCTGCGGTAATTCACGCATCCGATTCATCGGTATCGGTACTCAGAAGGTGGAGCAGGCCATTCACGAGCAGTTCCCGCGCGCGCGGGTGGTGCGCTGGGACAAGGACAGCAGCAGCGGCGCCAATCGAACCAGCGCCGACCAGATGCTGCAGCGTTTTGTGCACCAGCAGGCGGATGTCCTGGTGGGTACGCAGATGATTGCCAAAGGCCTGGATCTGCCGATGGTGACCTTAGTGGGGGTTGTTCTGGCCGATGTCGGTCTTTTCCTGCCAGACTTCCGAGCGTCGGAAAGGGTTTTCGATTTGATCGAACAGGTGGCTGGCCGCGCCGGGCGCAGCCTGCTGGCGGGAAGCGTGATCGTGCAGACCTACAATCCCGAACATCCTGCGATCGAGTTCTCTGCCTCACACGATGTCAGTGGGTTTGCCCGCTACGAACTGGCTCAGCGCAGCATGCTCAAGCTGCCTCCTTATGTCAGGTTGGTGAGGTTCGAAATAGACGATGAGGATATGGCGCAGGCGCGCCTGAAGTGTGAAATGCTGGCGCGACAACTGCGCCGGCGCGTGCCCACGCCATCAGATGTGATCGGTCCTTCATCCGCCTACTTTGCGCGCCGCAATAACCGCTATCGCTGGCAGGTATTTGTGCGCACCTCGTCACCGCGAACACTGCTGCATCAACTGGATATCCCCCGCGACTTTATTGTCGATGTAGACCCGGTAAGCATGCTGTAGCGGTTACTGTCCCTGCAGCGCATCCACCACGACGGCATAGCTGTCGACTGTCGGCGGAGACGATGCCAGAGTGATATCGAAGGGCTGCACGGCATTGGGTGCCAATGGCCCGTCGCTGACAATCAGGTCGCGGTAACCGATGACCTGCTTCTGAGCATTGTATGTCGTGACGGTCAGGTGGATCTTCGTCGCATTCACTTTGCCGACATTGGTGATCTCGCCGGTGACCCTGTACTGCAACCCGCTTTGCGCACCTGCTTTCTTCGTTACCTTGACGCTGGCGTATCGGGATGTGGGATTGACGGCTTCGCCGCGGATGGCCGAAATGCTGTACTGCGCGTAGGCAGCGGGCGGGTCGGTAAAGAGCAGGCGGAACGGCGAACTCTCGCCGGCGGGCACCATATCTAGGGCGATGGAGAAAGGCACTGACAGCAGCACCTGATCGGCCTTGTCGAGCAGCGCGATTCTCAGTTGCACGTTACCCAGCGCGTTCGGGCCGGGATTGAACACTTCGCCCAGGCATACCAGGCTGCCGACCGGCGTGCGATACACGTTCAACCCGCGGATGGTATAGGGTGCCGGGGTAGGCGACGGCAGCAATTCATTATTCGCCTGCGCCGCCTGCGGCCCAGTCGGGATTACGAGCACCGCGCCAATCTGAAGCGCCGCCGGATCGATTTTATTCAACGCAATCAGGTCGGCGACGCTGACGCCGAACTTGTTCGCAATCACAATCGGCGTATCGCCTGCCTGCACTGTATATGTCACCGGAGTCGGTGTCACCGTCGCTTCGCGCGGGACCGGCATAGTAGCGGGCGCCAGTGTAGAG
>JAKALH010000241.1 GCA_021813225.1 Chloroflexota bacterium | reverse complement strand
GAGCACTTGTTGAAACGCCGCTTCGAAGAAGCCATTCAGGAATTTCTGGCGCGGCAAACGGCAGACGGGCCGAGCGCCGCTGTTTCCAGTGCGCTGGCCGCGGCTTACCGCGGTCTGGGGTTCCAGACGCTGGCGGACCAGGTGCGGCGCAGCGTTCGTTCCGTCCGCGGCAATCAATGGATGTTTCGCACCGGCCATCCCGCAGACCACCCCCTGCGCATCCGCCCGGAACTCGCCCGGCAAAGTCCTGTTGCCGGCGCCGGAAGCAGCGCCACATTCCCGATATTGAGAGAACGCACGCCAGTGAGGATGGATCTCTCACACAGCGGTTGGAGCGATATTTTCTTCCTGGGCATGGACTACCCCGAAGGGGCGCGGGTACTGAATGTGTCCATCGACCTGGCTGTCGTTGGACGCGATAAAACACCCATCCCACCTGTTGAAGCGTATCTGCGTGTTATCGATGAGCCTGCGCTCAAACTGGCCAGCATCGACCTGGGTGCCTCAGCCGCCATCACGGACCTGGCTGAAGTGTTTGATTTTGCCAAAGACTACCTGGGTCTGCTGAAAGCCGCCATCATTGCGGCCGGTATCATCCCGCCGGGAATCGAAGGTTCGGGGCAGAGCCTGAGCCATCTGCTGGAGCGCATCGTCGGCCCAGGGCTGGGCCTTGAGATTGTCAGTAATGTCAACAACATTCCGAAAGGCTCGCGCCTGGCCGTTTCGACCAGCCTGTTGGGTTCGCTTATTTCAGTGTGCATGCGTGCGACCGGGCAGGCCAAATCTCTGACAGGCCCTTTACAGGAGCATGAAAGACGGCTGGTCGCCGCGAGAGCGATTTTAGGTGAATGGCTGGGCGGTTCGGGCGGCGGATGGCAGGATTCGGGGGGCCTGTGGCCGGGCATGAAGCTGATTCAGGGTGTGCTGGCCGGCGAAAGTGACCCTGAGTACGGCATCAGCCGAGGGCGGCTGTTGCCGTCGCACCATATCCTGGACGAATCCGATGCGCCAGCGCGGGTCAGGCAAATGTTGCAGGACAGCCTGGTCCTCGTGCATGGCGGCATGGCGCAGAATGTCGGGCCGATTCTTGAAATGGTCACCGAGAAGTACCTGCTGCGTTCGGACGCAGAATGGCAGGCACGGCAAACAGCACTCGGTATTTTCGACGAGATACTGGCAGCCCTGCGCCATCGCGGCACCGATGTCAATCCGGTGACCATCATCGGTGAGGCGACTACCCGTAACTTCATGGGACCAATACAGACCATCATCCCCTGGACAACCAATCTCTTCACCGAGACCATCATCGAGAAGGCGAAGGCGCAATTCGGCAGCAGGTTCTGGGGTTTCTGGATGCTTGGCGGTATGTCCGGCGGCGGCATGGGCTTTATGGTTGCGCCGGAGGTAAAGCTTGAGGCGCAGAGCATCTTGCTGGACATCATGAGCAGTACGAAGCGGCGACTGGAAGACGCCTTGCCGTTTGCCATGGAGCCGGTCGTGTATGACTTCTCCATCAATGAGCATGGAACGTATGCCGATCTGCATTCCGGTGATAACGCCATACTGCCGCAGGGCTACTACGGTATGGTTATCCCCGCACTGCTGCGCAGCGAGCAGCGCCAGCTTACACATGCCCAGCGCGATGAACTGGAACGTTTTTCCGCAGCCAGCCGCAGCCGGCCTGAACTGACCGGCATCGCGCAGGTGCTGTTTGACCGTATGCTGCCGCGGCTGAAAGCCAGCAGCGATGATACGCAGGACCTGGACACCCTACTGGCGCAATCCGGGTTTGACCGCACACAGCACGAGCAGATTCGCGAGGAGCTGCGCAGCGGACGAATTGGACTGGCGCAAAATCGCCTGCCTGCCAGCGCGACCATCCAGGATGTTGCGCCGGGAGATGTGGTTGATGCCGCTCAGCAGCCACTCCCGCCGGAGTGTCGCAGGGCTGGTATCGCCGCCCTTGAGAGCGGCTCTGTGGCAGTCGTTTCGCTGGCCGCCGGCGTGGGCAGCCGCTGGACCCAGGGCGCCGGCGTCGTCAAGGCATTACACCCGTTCTGCAGGCTGGGCGGCAGGCATCGCAGTTTCATCGAGGTGCACCTGGCTAAAAGCCGCCGCGTGGCAAAGCAATATGACACAACGCTGCCTCACATCCTGACCACCAGTTACCTGACGCACACCCCGATAGCGAAATACCTGGAAGCACAGCACAACTACGGATATGAAGGCGAGTTGATTTTGTCGCCCGGGCGCGCCATCGGGCTGCGCATGATACCGATGGTGCGAGACCTGCGTTTCGCCTGGGAGGAGATGCCCCAGCAATTGCTCGACGTGCAGGCGCAGAAAGTGCGAGAGAGCCTGCATCACGCCCTGATCGATTGGGCGACCCATGCCGGTGAAGGCTCAGACTACACCGACAACCTGCCGATGCAATGCCTGCATCCAGTCGGCCACTGGTATGAGATACCCAATCTGCTTCGCAACGGGGTGTTATCTGGCCTGTTGAATCGACGACGGCAGTTGAAGTATCTGATGCTTCATAATATTGACACGCTGGGCGCCGATGTCGATCCCGCCCTGCTCGGCCAGCACATCAATTCCGATGCCTGTCTGTCATTCGAGGTCATCACCCGGCGCATTGAGGACAGGGGCGGCGGCCTGGCGCGCGTGGACGGGCGGCTCAGGCTTGTCGAGGGCCTGGCGATGCCGAACGAGCCGGACGAGTTCAAGCTGTCCTACTACAACTCGATGACGACCTGGATCGACATCGATAAGCTGCTCATGGTATTCGGCCTCACCCGGAATGATCTGGTTAATAACGACAAAGTGACCGCAGCGATACGCCAGATTGCAGGCAGGATGCCCACCTACATCACGCTTAAGGATGTCAAAAAGCGCTGGGGGCACGGCCAGGAAGACGTCTTCCCTGTTGCGCAGTTCGAGAAACTGTGGAGCGATATGACAGCACTGCCGGAAGTGGACAGCCGGTTCATCGTCGTACCGCGCATGCGCGGCCAGCAGTTGAAGGATCAAGGCCAACTGGATGGCTGGCTGCGCGACGGTTCGGCAGCCTGCGTGGAGAGTCTTTGCGAGTGGCGTTAATCCGCCTTTGCTCCTAAAATCAGCACAGGTGACATCGTATGATGGTAGAGGACAATTTGGACATGATGGACGAGACAATTGCCTTCGAAGCCGACCGCGCCTGGATAGACGAGCACATAGCCACACTCGTTGAGCATTTCGCCAACCACTGGATCGCGGTGAAAGGCGGTCGTGTCATCGCCAGCGAAGCCGATCTGGGCGCATTGTTGAGCAAGATCACCGACCTTGCGCATACCTGCATCGAGTATATCGACGGCCAGCCAGCCATAGAGTCGGTCTAGCGGGTCAAGGATCGGAAGCCGGCCCTGTCCTGTTATCGATTGGCAGGCCTGATCGGACTCATGACGAGTCTGGGCGCCAGCCTGTACCGGAGATTGGCGAAAAACCGCCTGACATGCGGTATCCTCAGGAACAACAGCAACGCGACCACAGCGCCATACTGTAAAGGGACGCGAATATCCGCCTTAACGAGCCACAGATAATGCACTACACCGAGCGGCACCGCAATGTATACCAGCCGGTGCAGCAGCGACCACTTCCGGCCCAGCCGCTTCATCCAGCCCTTGGTCGACGTAATGCCCAAAGGCAGCAACAGGACAAACGCAGCAAATCCTACCAGTACGAAACGCTGTTCAATGATGGTGTCGCGAATCAAGCCCGCATCCAGGCCATAGTCCAGAACCACAAAAATAAACAGATGAACGCCGACGTACAACAGGCCATAGACGCCTAAAGGGCGGCGCAGCTTGATCGCCTGGCGGAAACCGAACAATACGTTCAACGGAGTGCATGCCAGCGACAGAATCAGCAGCACCAGCGCCGCAAGTCCGGTGCGGCGCGTTGCCTCCAGGATGGGGTTAGCCGTCAATTGATCGCGCGAAGCGTCCCATAGCAGCACGAAGAATGGCACCCACGCGCCAGCATGGGTGAGAATCTGCAGCGGTGTCAATCGAATATCAAGTCTGATACGGTCGATGGCTGGCGCGGCTCCCATGAGATTTCAGTAATTGACGATCAGATCCATCCCGTCATACAGATGCGCGACTTCATCGGCATAGCCGTTGAACTTGAGCGTCTTGATGCGGCCGGTCTCGCCGATACGGCGCTCGGTTGTCTGCGACCAGCGCGGGTGAGGGCGCTCCGGATTCACATTGGAGTAGAAACCGTATTCATCCGGCGCTGCATTCATCCACAGCGAAACCGGCTGTTCTGCAACCAGGTCGATCTTGACGATGGCCTTGGCGCTCTTAAAGCCATACTTCCAGGGCACAGCCACTCGGACAGGCGCACCGTCCTGATTGGGCAAGGGTTTGCCATACAATCCGGTTACCATCAATGTCAGGTCATTCATCGCTTCGTCGAGGCGCAGACCTTCGATATAGGGCCACTTGAAATAGTTGTCCTGCTGGCCGGGCATTTGAGCGGGCGACATGATCGACTGGAACCGGACATACCTGGCTTGCGATGTCGGATCGGCATCCTTAAGGAGCGCTGCCAGCGGGAATCCCGTCCACGGAATCACCATCGACCAGCCTTCCACACAGCGCAGCCGGTAGATACGCTCCTGCTGGGGATACTTCTTCAGAAGATCGTCGATGGCGTAGGTGCTGGGGTTGTTGACAAAACCGCCAACCTCGACTGTCCATGGGCGGGTCTTGAAATTCTTCGCCATCTCAGCAACAGGCGCCTTATCCTGGGAGAACTCATAGTAGTTGTTGTAGTGTGTGATATCGTCATACGACGTCAGCTTCTCGCTCGTCGAACTGGCGTACGCGGTCGGCTGAGCCACGGGCGATTTGGCGTCGGTTGCAGGCGTTGGCGGCATATCGGGCGCCGCCGCGGGAGCGCAGGCCGTGAGTGCCAGCGAACCCAGTGCGAGAGCGCCGATCCCTTTCATCAACTGGCGCCTCGTCAGATAGACATGCTCCGGGGTTATCTCTGATGAATGGATTTTTACCATACCAGCCCTCCTTCAGACAACACGCTGCCCACTACATCAGTCTAGCCCGCACAAGTAAACGAATGTTAAACAGACTATTAACAAATTCTTACGACAACCCGCCGGAACGACACAAGGTGAAAAAGAAAAGCCCGCAATCCGGTATACAGGTTCATGCGCCGGCCTGCGGACTTCAAAGATACAAGCTGATTCTAGCGCTGTTTTTTCAGGACTTCCGGATTCAGGCAGTTGGGCGGTATTCTCCCT
>JAKALH010000240.1 GCA_021813225.1 Chloroflexota bacterium | reverse complement strand
CGGCGCCGAGGGCGCCTTCTTCCACCTGATCAACCACGCGCTGATGAAGGGGCTGGCCTTCCTGGCTGCCGGCGCATTACTGTACTGTCTGTACATCGCGGCGGGCAGCCATGCGGTGCTGACGACCGCCGACCTGGCTGGCGCCGCGCAGCGCTATCCGCTGGCGGCGCTGGCGCTCAGCATCGCCGTGCTTGGCCTGGGCGGGCTGCCGCCGCTGGCCGGGTTCATGTCGAAGTGGCAGATTTTCGTGGCCGGTTTCCAGACCCGCGACCCGCTGGCGATTGGGCTGGTGATCTTCGCGGCGTTGAACAGCGTCCTGTCGTTGGGCTACTACGCCCCGCTGGTCAACGCCATGTACCGCGGGGAGCCTTCGCCCGCCGTGCAGCGCGGTGCGCGCATGCCGTGGGCTATGGGTGTCCCGCTGGCCGCGCTGGCGCTGGCTGTCGTCGCACTCGGCATTTGGCCGGCCCTGGCGCAGTGGCTGACCGGCCCGGCCGGCGCCGCGTTGATGGCGGCCTTCGGAAGATAGAGGAATGATATGGATGTACTACTGATACCGCCGGTCGCCTTCGTCGTCTACGTGGGGCTGGTGTGGGTACTGGTGCGCATCGGCCGCCGGCTGGCCGGGCCGGGTCAGGCTTCGGCGTTGAAATCCAGCATTTACTCCAGCGGGGAATCCAACCCGGCGGGCAAGGCTGCGCCGGGCTACCGGCCGTTTTTCCTGATTGCGCTGTTCTTCGCCATCCTGCACCTGGGTGTTCTGGTGCTGGGCAGCGGCGGGCTGACGCCGATCACAGGCGCCTATCTGGTCGGCATTGTGCTGGCGCTCATTGCGCTGATCTTAGGGTAGGGACCGACATGGCAACCATACTGGGCAAGAAATGGGATGAAGCGCTGGAACAGGTGAAGACCTGGGCGCGCGTCAATTCACCGTGGGCCATCCACTTCAACAGCGGCTCGTGCAACGGCTGCGATATTGAGATCCTGGCCACGGTGACCCCGCGCTACGATCTGGAGCGTTTCGGGGTGAAACTGCAGGGCAGCCCGCGCCACGCCGATATCCTGATTTGCACCGGGCCGGTGACGCTGCAGGCGCGCGACCGTCTGAAGCGCGTGTACGAGCAGATGCCCGAGCCGAAATTCGTGGTGGCGGTGGGGTCATGCGCCATCTCGGGCGGCGTCTTCCAGGGCTGCTACGGCGTCGTGGGGCACATCGACCAGGTCATCCCGGTGGATGCCTACATCCCCGGTTGCCCGCCCCGCCCGGAAGCTATTATCGATGGCCTTGTGAAGCTGCTGGGCAGCCTGCAGGCGAAAGGGGAAGCGACTGCCGGCGAGGCCCGCCACGACTCTGCAACTGCTCATTCATAAATCAAATCATGTCTACAGAAGCAACACTGCAAACCGCTCAGGCGCTGCTGGCGCCGTGGACAAAAGGCGCCCGCGCGCCTGAGCCTGACCGGCTGGATGTGCTGATCGACGCCGCCGACCTGACAGCGGCCGTACAAACGCTGCACGATGCGCGCTGGGGCTATCTGGCGGCCATCACCGCTTTGGACTACCTGGGCAAGACCGCGTCGTTTGCGCAGGATGCGCGCTGGCAGGCGCTTATGGCAAGCGGCCGCGTACCGGCTGATGGCGCTCCACTTGAGGCGTTGTATTTTTTCGCTGCGGGCCGCGCCATCGTGACGCTGCGCATGCTGCTGCCGCGCGAAGGCGCCGCCATCGCCAGCATCTGCGGCATCCTGCCGTCGGCCAGCTTCTTCGAGCGCGAGTTGAGCGAGATGTTCGGAATCACGGTGACGGAAACCCCCGACCCGAACCATCTCTTCCTGCCCGAGAACTGGCCCGCCGGCGTTCACCCGCTGCGCAAGGACTTTGCGCCGGGCAGGCAGTAAGAGTTTATCCGCACAGATCAGCGGATCTGGCAAGGTGGATTCATGGAAAATGAGACGCGCGAGAAGTTCATCATCCCGATCGGCCCGCAGCACCCGGCGCTGAAGGAGCCGGGGCATTTCGAGTTCTCCGTCGACGGCGAGACCGTCACCGGCGCAACCGTGCGGCTGGGCTATGTGCACCGTGGCATTGAGAAGGCCGCCGAAGAGCGCAACTGGGTGCAGGACCTGTACCTGCTGGAGCGCATCTGCGGCATCTGCTCGCACGCGCATGCGCTCGCCTACTCGCTGGGCGTGGAGAAGCTGGCCGGCGTGACTGCGCCCCCGCGCGCACAGGCCATACGCCAGCTCGTGGCCGAACTGGAGCGCGTGCACAGCCATCTGCTGTGGCTGGGCGTCTCCGCGCACGAAGCAGGATTCGATACGCTGTTCATGTTCAGTTGGCGCGACCGCGAGACCATCATGGACGTGCTGGAAGGGCTGACCGGCAACCGCGTGAACTATTCGGTCAACGTGCTGGGCGGCGTGAAGGCGGACATCGACGATGCGCGCGCCGACGCCATCCGCCGCGGCATCGACTTCCTCGAAGAACGCACGCAGCACTATCTGAAAATCGCCACCAGCGACGAGACCTTCCTGCGCCGGACGCGCGGGGTGGGCTATACCTCGCGGGAACAGGCCGAGGAACTGGGACTGGTCGGCCCGACGGCCCGCGCCGCCAACGTGGCGCGCGACGTGCGCGTGGACGTGCCCTATGCCGCCTACACGGACTTCCCGGTGCAGATGACGCTGGATACGCGCGGCGACCTGGAAGCGCGCTTCGTGGTGCGCATCAGGGAACTGTTCGAGAGCTACCGCGTGGTGCGGCAGATACTGGACCGCCTGCCCGCCGGCGAGTTGACCGCGCGCATGCCGCGCCGCATCAAGGAAGGAGAGACAGTCAGCCGCATCGAAGCGCCGCGCGGCGAGTTGTTCTACTTCATCAAGAGCAACGGCAGCGACAAGCCGGAGCGCATCAAGGTGCGCACGCCCAGCATCTGCAATTTCGCCGTCGTCACCGGCACGGCCAAAGGCCACCAACTGGCGGATATGCCGATGATTCTGGCGGGCATGGACCCGTGTTTTTCGTGCAATGACCGATAACCGATTCAGCGGCGGAACGGCACTATGGACATCGTTAAAGACATTCTCGCAATTCTGATCTTCCCGGCCGGGCTGGCCGTGATGGCGGGCGGGCTGGCCTATGAATGGATCGACCGCAAGCTGGTCGCGCAACTGCAGAACCGCATCGGCCCGCGCTGGTTCCAGCCGGCCGCCGATATCGTCAAACTGCTGGCCAAAGAGGAAGTGCTGCCGGAAGGCGTAGACAGTCGCCTGTTTTACGGGCTGCCCGTCGTCGCGCTGGCCGGTGTGCTGACCGCCGCGCTGTATGTGCCTCTGTTCGGGCTGGCCCCTGCGCACAGCTTCAGCGGCGACCTGATCGTAGCCATCTACCTGCTCAGCATGTTGACGCTGTGCTCCGGGCTGGCGGGCGCCAACACCAACGACCGTTTCTCGCTCATCGGCGCCACCCGCACGCTGACGCAACTGTTCTCCTACGAGGCGCCCTTCCTGCTGACGCTGCTGGGGCCGGCAATTGTGGCCGGAAGCTGGCAGATCAGCGAGATCAACGCCTATGCCGGCGGCCACTGGCTGCTGTTCACGCAGCCGGTCGGCTTCGTCGTGGCGCTGATCGGGCTGATGGGCAAACTGGAACTGCCGCCCTTCGACGCGCCCGAAGCCGAGACCGAGATCGTGGCCGGCGCGATGACGGAGTACAGCGGGCGCGGCTGGGCGCTGTTCCGGCTGGGCAAGAACGTCGAACTGATCATCGGCCTGACGCTGATTGCCGCCTTTTACCTGGGCGGTCTGAGCGACCCGCTGGGTTTCCTGCTCAAGACGCTGGCGCTGCTGCTGGCGGTGGCCGGCCTGCAGGCGCTGTTCGCCCGCCTGCGCATCGACCAGACGGTGGGTCTGTGGTGGCGCGCCGGCGCGCTGCTGGTGCTGGCGCAACTGCTGGCGACGATTGTGTTGAAGGGGATGACGGCATGAGACTGGGAGCGATGTTCGGCGACATGTTCCGCTCGCTGTTCAAGCGGCCGGTGACAGAGCTGTATCCATTCAGGAAGGAGCCGGCGCCGTCGCGCCTGCGCGGCGCGCTGACGTACAACCCCGCGAAGTGCACCGGCTGCCAGTTATGCGTGAAGGACTGCCCGTCCAACGCCATCGAATTGATCACCATCGACAAGGCGAACAAGCGCTTCGTGATGCGTTACTACATGGACCGCTGCACCTTCTGCGCGCAGTGCGTGCAGAACTGCCGCTTCGGGTGCCTGGGCATGAGCAACGAGCAGTGGGAGATGGCCGCGCTGAACAAGGAGGCCTTCACCGTTCATTACGGGCGCGAGGAGGACCTGCAGAAACTGCTCTCCACGAATCCGCACGAATAGTCGCACACACGGACCGCGAATTGCCTGTCTCGACCTGGATGCGCGTTCATCCGGGAAGATGCGGGGGTGACTTTTCAGGCGTGAGCGTGATGGTCTCTTTACCCTGCAGACGGTCGGTGATGCGGCGGGCGATCCGATCGAGATGGGCGCTGTCGTGGGCGAAGTCGAGATCGTCGGTGGCGATGGTGAGCACCGGGCACAGGTTAAAACGCGCGACCCACGTCTCGTACAGGTCGTTCAGTTGCGCCAGATAATCCGGGCTGATGTTGTGCTCCAGTGCGCGCCCGCGTCGGGCGATGCGGCTCACCAGTGTCGCCACCGATGTGCGCAGATACACCACCAGATTTGGCGGCGGCAGCAGCGTCATCACCGCTTCATATAAATCATGATAGGAATTCCAGTCGCGCCCGCTCATGTGGCCCTGCCGGTACAGGTTGTACGCGAATATCTCGGCGTCTTCGTACACGCTGCGATCCTGAATCACCGAGCCGGGGCGGTCAAGCAGCCCGCGATAGTGGCGCAGGCGGCGCGCCAGGAAAAACACCTGCGAATGGAATCCCCAGCGTTGCATGTCCGTGTAGAAGTCGGCCAGGTAGGGATTCTCCTCAACTGGCTCGAAGAAGGCTTCCCAGCCCAGCCTGTGCGCCAGCAGCCCGGCCAGGCTGGACTTGCCCGCGCCGATGTTGCCCGCCACCGCGACGAAGTATTTCATGGTTATCTCCCTTTATAACCCCATACCCATTCCGCCGTTCGCGCCCCTACGTACGGGCAGGCCAGTGTGCCTGCACACCGAATCAGAACGTACGGGCAGGCCGGTGTGCCTGCCCGATGAAAACGGGCCGATGCACTGGGGCGACACGCAGGTCGCCCCGTACGTATAACCATCTTGCCAGGCGCGGGGGCAGGCCGGTGTGCCTGCCCCGCT
>JAKALH010000239.1 GCA_021813225.1 Chloroflexota bacterium | reverse complement strand
CATCGCCGAAGTCAACCGCGCAATCAACGGCATCGGGGCGCGCGTCGCGCTCAATCCACAACCACTGCCCCCAAAGGCCATGGCGGGCGAGGCCGTTCTGCGCTCGCGCGTGAATGTGGCGGAGGCAAGCGGTCACACGGCACCTCTCGACCTGGAGACGCGCGCCAGGCTTTCCACCCCCGCAATCCCCCTGCTGCGCCAGGCGCTGCAGGACAACATCGCGCTCATTCAGCCGTACTTGTGCATCTGGTACTGGCTATGGCCGTACTTCTGCCGCTGCGACGAAATCGCCGTCCTGACAACCGATGCGAACGGCCGCTTCGATACGACCATCTGGTATTTCTGTTTCGGGGACCGGCCCGACCTGTATTTCTGGGTGGAGGCACTGGTCGGCGGTTCGTGGACGACAGTGTATCACCCCAACCCCATCTGCTGCTATACGTACTGGAACTATTCCTGCGGGAGCGATGTGCGCTTACTCGTCACGGATCCCCGTGTCGTGCCATGCGGCAACCCGCCGCCCGACCTGCCCGGACTGCAGGTGGCTGTCCTCAGCATCGGGCAGAATGTCAGTATGAGCGAAATACCCGTGGACTCGACCAGCGGCGCGCCGTACTCCGGCACCGCCAGCGAGGGCCTGGCGAATAGCAGCAACCCGTTCGGCGGCCAGTTGGAACCGCGCGTGTGGTTCAGCCGCAGCGCGTTACTCGCCATTGGCGTCACGCATTATCGCTGGTCGTACCGCCAGCTTACCGAAGGCGACGGCACCACCCCTGTGTCAGACTCATGGCACGCCATGGACCGCCAGGTCATCCGGCATTATGCCGTCATCAATCCCATCACGTCCGCGCTGAGTTTCCCGGCCTATCCGCTGGGGCCGGACCCCGCCTACCCCGGCGTGAACCTGTTCCAGATACAGCCGATCAATGCGCCGACCGGCAGGCCCGAAGACTGGGCGCCGATCGACGCGCATGAAGACCTGGCCAGCGCCTTCTTCCAGTCCTATCTGACGCAGGGCGGCGACGCCTCACTCGGCGCAGGCAAGTACGAACTCAAGCTGGAGTTGTTCAACACATCCGGCGCAATGCCTGTCGCCGTCAACCTGACAACCAGCGGCATCGCCTTGAAGGTAGCCAATGTGCCGGCGCCATTCGGGTCCGGCACGGTGACGACCTCAGATGCGGATAACAACCATCGGTTCCTGAATGGCTCAGGCGAGACGGTCGCCTTCCGTCTGGTGCTGCATGTCGATAACAACGTCTGCACATCCGCACTGTACCCGATCAGCGGCGCCGGCCTGAGCGTCGACGCCGATTGCGGTTTCATCCAGTACCAGCCCGGAACGAACGCGCACATCAGTTTCATGGCGGCGCATCCGCACGATTTTGCCACGCTGTCTTTCAGCACCGTGCGCGGGACGGCTACGGATGTGCCGGATGCAGACGCCGCCGGGCAGTTGGATGCAGGAACGGTTGCATTGAACGGTTTCGCGCACAGCGCCGGCAGCGTCTTCAGCAAGGATGTGGCAGTCAACACACTGCTGACCGTGAATACGACGGCCGGGCACACGCCCTGCACCAAGGCAGCCTTCTCGGAGATGCTGATCGTGCAGGCTATGGCGACCGACGGCTGGCAGCTACTGTCGTACCTGAATCCGTCTCCGAATCCGAAGCAGGCCGCCTATGCGCTCGAACCGGCGTAATTGCCGGATCAACCGCCTGTGCCAGACCGCGCGACGATTGATCTTGGCGTTGTTGCATCGGCGCGCCGGTTAAGGCACAGGCGGGCAGGCTTGACAACACAGATGCCAGGCCGCGGTGAGGAGCTAATCACCTACGCCTAGCGCCCGGTGGCAATCCTGGCAGATTTTCGTCGCGCGTTGCGCCTGCACGAAGCCTATGGACGGATCGCCGCCGGTTGTATGCGCCGTGTGACAGGTGACACAGGCGGCTGCGGTGGGGTCGGCCCGTTGCCAGCGCGCCAGGAAACGGTGGTAGTGCTTATTGAAGTCCGTAGTCGTCGCCGTATTCTGATGGCACACCAGGCAGTTTGCATCGCCTATCGCAGCGGTAAGCAGCGCCGGCTGGATGGCGCTGCCGCTGTACCACTTGATGGCGTCGGACACGCCCAATGACATAGCGCTGATGCGGCCGGTCAGGCCCGGTGCCGAGTGACAGTCGATGCACCTGACCGGCGTCGATTTAGCGGCATGGGATGCCGCCAGGTCGACCGGCTTTGCCACCAGCGTGCGCTGGTAGTACGCCGTTTCAGGCTGGGTATGGCACGATGCGCAGAAGGCATCGTTCTCTTCGGTGTGTGCGGCAAACAGGAACCCGCTGCTGGCAATAAGAAAGAAGGCGACGCCGG
This sequence comes from Chloroflexota bacterium, assembly GCA_021813225.1. GTDB lineage: Bacteria > Chloroflexota > Anaerolineae > J036 > Brachytrichaceae > CAIXPS01. The sequence goes on along the minus strand of JAKALH010000239.1, from coordinate 2,948 downwards.
CCAGAACCGGTATGAACCACTTTGTGTACTTGAGTCGCGCCCACCCGGCAGGTCGCGGTTTCGGCGGTTTTTTCACCCGCGGCATGTCACGACCTCGGCGCAGCACATGCGCCCATGATACCGCGTCCCATCGATCACCCGGCAGTGGAGCGCATCAGCAGCAGTGCATTCAGGATATCGATCAGCGGCGCATCGGCAATGGCACGGGTGGCGGACTCGATAAACTGGCCGGCGTCGACAAGTCCGGCCTGCTCGTACAGCACCGCCTGCAGCGCCATCTCCAGCCGGTCGATCTGTTTGACAAAGCGCCCTTCCGGCGTCGCGCCGTCCTCGTATTCCTGCCACAGCGCCACGTATTCGTCTCCGTGGGCCAGTTTGCCAAGTACCCGGCGAACCGCATCGAGTTCGCGCTGATGTTTCACGGCGCTGTCAATGCCGTCAGTCGGAACAATATCTCCGGCGTAGATTTCGCCGAAATCGTGCAGCAGCGCCATGCGCAGCACTTTCAATCGATCCAGTTCGGGGTAATAGCGGTCGGCAATGATCATCGCCAGAATCGCCATGCTGAAGGTATGCTCGGCAACGCTTTCGCAGCGCTCCGGCGGCACCCCGCGGTGCAGCCAGCCCTGGCGATACAGCTGCTTGAGCTGGTTGAATTCATAGAAGACCTCGATGATGGGCAGCGCGCGCCTGCCCTGCAGCAGGTCGCCGGGATGCGGCCCTTTAGTCTGCATAAGTCACCATAGCACACGCTGCAACGACATTTCATACACCCATCTGCACCAGCGCATCGATGGCGCGCTCCATCGCCGCAGTCAACTGCGGATGGCTCGTCTCGAAGCGCGCCAGGCTCTCGCGCAGGCGCCTGCTGAGCGAGCCGTAGCGACGGTCGTCGGGCGCGCCTGGTTTCTCCAGCAACTCCTGGATATCGCCGCTCAGGTGCTCCAGAAGCTCGCGCGTTTCCGCATCCACATTGCCGGTCCGCGCCAGTTCGTTATGCAGTGCGATCAGCTTGCTGCGCAGTTCATTCGGTTCCATCGGCCCACCTCATAATGCTGCCATATACGGAAGCATGCCCGCGGTGCACAGGCCCCGCAGGTGTCATTATGATTCAATCCAGCACAATACGTCAATCAGACTGGCAATCGTCAGGGCAGGCGTTTGCGGAGGAACACCCGCTGCCTTGCGGCTGAGCCAAGCAGCATACCCGTCAGGGTCGCCCCATGTATCAGAAACCGCGCACGTGCCGGGGCGTGACGCGAATCATCGTCGAGTATGCGGCAGCCATGCTCTCCGGCGTCATGCCGATCTGGGCAATGCCGGCGCGGTATTTCTCCAGATAGGCTGTGTTTTCTACCGCCTGGGCAGCAATGTCATCGATGCGCGCCTCGCCGGTGATGACGACGACATCGTCGCCGCCGGCATCGGTATTGAAGTTCAGCGCCACATGGGGATTGTGCCGGATATGGCCGACCTTATGAGCGCCGGGCTGGCTGTAGATCAGGACGGTCTCGCCATCCCACAGAAACCACACCGGGTTAGGCTGCGGTATCCCATCCGGTCGCACAGTCGTGAGCCAGATGACCTGTTCCTGCTGCAACCTCTCCAAGACACGCGCACCGAATTTCGTGCTGGTATCGAGTTTCATTGAAGTAGCTCCCGCGCCAGGCGTTGATTCACGCTCTGGCACTGTGCAACCGGCTGAACAGGCGCGCCTCAGGCATATAGGTGGCATCGTCGTCCAGCGGGAACATCGGACGCCGGCAGCGCCGATGACCCAGGCTGCGCAGGTTGGCGCTGGTCGCGCCCGGGGCATCGACATCAATATATTGTGCGGCCCAGTCGCGGAACATGTGCGGCTGGCAATGCGGCGACTTGACGACTACGACATCGAATTGCTGCGGGTCGAGACCGTTGGCGTAAAACAATGAGCGGTCATACAGGCTCACGGCGCGGCTGGTGAGTACCAGGGTGAAAGAACCGACCTGCAGCACTGCGCTGGGTCCGGCGTACCAGTGCTCTCCGTACGACTCCGACGTCATGTGCCCGTCCGACAGCGAGACAACGCGACCTTCGACCGGCAACGGCGTAAAACGGCGCATATCGAGGGCGCCGCCCACGGACGTTCGCACAGTACCGCCCACACCTGCCGCGATGGCCGCCTGCACAGCTGGCGGATCGACGACGGGCACCAGCGCCCTGCCGCGATATCCGCGCGCCATCAGCTCGCGCAGGATCGCGTTGCTGTCGCCGGAAGCTCCGGAGCTGGTCGCATCGGCAGCATCCACCAGTATGGTAGCGCCTGAAACACGCATGGCCGCTTCAACCGCATCCGGCACGCTCGTCAGCGGCACCCGCATGGCCGTGTGATGCTGCCAGAACAGCTCGGCAATATGCAGCGCTTCGCGTTCGGCGCGCGCGGAATCGCCATCAGTCGTCACCATGCTGCACGTTCCCAGGTCGGCCACGTCGGTGAACGGATTGCCCCAGAACAGCCCCGCCGACAGCCCGCCCGGGCTGTTCTCGATGGCGCGCGCCGCCTGCACCGGATGCCGGATCAACCCGGTCTCGGTAATCAACTCGTCGCCGCGCACCAGCGCAGGCATAAACACCTTTGCCGTCACCGGGCGCACTTCGCCGCTGATGATGCGCAGGAGCAGGCGCGCCGCGCGCTGGCCGGTTTCATAGAAGTCTGTATGCGGATAGGTGTGATACACCACGCTGGCGTCGGCGTGTTGCAGCATGCGGTCGGTGAGGATGCCATGCAGGTCATACGAGACGACGATCGGCATGCGTTCGCCCAGTATTTTGCGCGCCTCTGCCAGCAGGTAACCTTCCGGGTCATCTTCATCTTCGGCTGCCATAGCCCCGTGCAGCGAGAAACAGGCGGCGTCCGCCGGAGCGGCTTCCCGCAAACCTTGCAGGAACTCTCCGGCCAGCTTCCGAAA
>JAKALH010000238.1 GCA_021813225.1 Chloroflexota bacterium | reverse complement strand
ACGACAATCAGCAGCCCCAGACCCATATTGAACACATGAAACATCTCGCTGCGATCTATCTGACCGTGTTCTTGTATCAGCTTGAAAATCGGCGGCTCGGGCCAGGCGCCGCTCTCTATGATGGCGGCGGTGCCTGCAGGTAGAATGCGCGGGAGATTATCAATAAACCCGCCACCCGTGATGTGAGCCATGCCGCGGATGTCGATACCAGCCGCCCACAGCCGATGCACGTCCTGCAGATAACAGCGGTGCACCGCCATCAGTGCGTCTCCGATACTGACCTCACCGTCGAGTCGTGATTGCCAGTCCAGATCAGCCAGCACTCGGCGCGCCAGTGAGTATCCGTTGGTATGCAATCCGCTGGAGGGCAGGCCTAAAATGACATTTCCAGGGACTATACGGGAGCCGTCCACGATCCTGCTGCGCTCTACGGCGCCGATAATGGTACCGGCCAGGTCGATCTCCCCTGCTTCATAGACGCCCGGCATTTCCGCCGTTTCACCGCCCAGCAGCACGCACCGGTTGTCGCGGCAGGCCTCGGCGACGCCGATAACGAGAGTGGCGATCTGAGCGGTGTCCAGCTTTGAAGACGCAACGTAGTCCATGAAGAACAGTGGATCGGCGCCCTGAACCAGGATGTCGTTGATGCAGTGGTGGACCAGGTCGCGGCCAATAGTATCCCAGCGGCCCAGTTGCGCGGCCACCTTCGTTTTAGTGCCAACGCCGTCTGTGGAGGCTACCAGAACCGGCGCGGCCATCTGCTTCAACATCGCGGCGTCGTAAAGGCCCCCAAAGGCGCCGATGCCGGCGAGCACCTGCGTGTTGTATGTGGAACGTACCGCGTGCGCCATCAGGTCAACCGCCTGTTGGCCGGCCGCGATATTGACGCCGGAAGACGCATAGGTATTGTTCGAAGCTGCCATGGCGAATACGCTTGCCCGTTTCACTCCTGATGATGTGACGATTACTGTGTGTTTCCCGTTCTGCCGCTAATGAGAATGGCCGATGTCTCTACGATAGTGCATGCCGGGAAACGCAATGCGGCTGACTCCCCAGTAGGCGCGGCTGATTGCAGCGGACAGGTCATCGCCCCGCGCACTGACTGCCAGCACGCGACCGCCGGCAGTAACCACCTGCCCGTCAGCCGATGCTGTGCCTGCATGGAACACTGTGACATCCTGCATCGCGTTGGCGCTTTCGATTCCGGCGATGGCGAGGCCTTTGGGATAATTGCCCGGGTAACCGGGCGATGCCAGTACGACGGTGGCACATGCCCCCGTATGCCATGCCACATGCGGCGCAACTTCGGCCAGCCGGCCTTCTGTACATGCCATCAGGATGTCGAACAGATCGCTCTTCAGCAGCGGCAGAATCACCTCAGTTTCAGGATCGCCGAACCGGCAGTTGAACTCAAGCGTTCTAGGACCTTCGGTTGTCAGCATAATCCCGGCATACAGCACGCCTTTATAAGGCGTACCGAGTTCTGCCATACCGTCTACAGCCGGTTGCAGCACTTCGGAACGGATTTTCTCTACCAGGTCGATCCCAACGGATGGCACCGGAGCGCAGGCGCCCATGCCGCCTGTGTTGGGCCCGCGATCGTCATCAAAGATGCGCTTGTGATCGCGTGCCGGCGGCATGGTCAGCACGGTCTTCCCGTCGCTGAAGGCGAGCAAAGACACTTCCGGACCCGACAGGTGATCCTCAAGCACTACCGTTGCGCCGGCATCGCCGAACTCGCGCTCCAGCATGCAGCGACGCAAAGCAGCATGCGCTTCCTCCGGTGTGGCGCAGATAATGACCCCTTTCCCGGCAGCCAGCCCATCCACCTTGACGACGATGCGACCGGTGTGGGCGCGCAACCACGCAGCTGCCTCTTCATAGTTGTTGAACGCGGCGTAGTCGGCCGTGGGGATACGATGTCGGCGCATGAAGGACTTGGCGAAGACCTTTGACGATTCAAGCCGGGCTGCGGCGCGCGACGGCCCGAAGATGCGCAACCCTGCGGTCTCGAATGCGTCAACGATGCCGTCGGCTAATGGGGCTTCCGGGCCGACGACCGTCAGCGCGACCTGCCGGGATTGAGCGAATTGAATCAACGCCGGTATATCGCCGGCATTGATGTTGATATTGCTGAGTTTGCCGCCAGGATCCGCTTCCTGTCGCGTTCCGGCATTGCCGGGTGCGACGATAACCTGGCTGACCTGAGGCGATTTTGCCAGCGCCCATGCCAGAGCATGTTCGCGCCCGCCTGAGCCGACAACCAGCGCCTTGTGTTGTTCCATGTGTATCCAGGATGCAGGTCCGCAGGAATGTGAATCAACCCCAGCTTGTTTCAAACAGCATCTTGTCGCGGTCGTCGCTGAACAGCCATGACGGGATCTTGATAGGATACGCGCCTGAGAAGCACGCCGAGCAGTGGCCGGTCTCGGTCGACATCGTATCCTGAATGGCCTGCACCATACCATACAGGCTGAGGTAGCCCAGGCTGTCCGCGCCGATATGCCTGCGAATACCCTCTATATCCAGCTTGTGCGCGATCAGTTCCTTGTATGTCGCCATGTCCAGCCCCATGAAGCAGGGGTGGCGCACGGGCGGCGATGAAACGCGCATGTGTACCTCGGTAGCGCCGCCAGCGCGCAACAACCTGATGATCGGCGCGGCGGTATTACCGCGTACAATGGAATCGTCGATCAACACCACACGTTTTCCCCGCAGGTTGGATGTGAGCGGGTTGTACTTCAACGCCACGCCGACACGCCGCAGATGGTCATCCGGATGAATAAATGTGCGGGCAATATAGCGGTTCTTGATCAGTCCCTCGGTGTAAGGCAGATCCGATTCCAGACTATAGCCGATCGCGGCGGGCACGGCGGAATCGGGAACGCCTACGACAATGTCGGCGTCAGCCGGCGCCTCGCGGGCCAGTTGGCGGCCCAGGCGCTGGCGCACTTCATGCACCACCTGGCCTTCGAGCATCGTATCCGGGCGTGCAAAATAGACGTACTCAAAGATGCACAGCGCGCGCTGCTCCGGCTCATGGCCGGCCACAGTGCTCAGGCCGCTCCTGTCCAGCCGCAGGATTTCGCCCGGGTTGACCTCGCGCATATATTCAGCGCCGATAGTCTGCAGCGCGCATGACTCGGACGCGACAACATACCCGCCATCGAGCCTGCCCAGGCACAAAGGGCGCAAACCGTGAGGATCGCGCGCGGCGTAAATGGCGTCCCGCGTCAGGATTGCCAGTGAGTAGGCACCTTCGGCCATCTGCATCAGCGCACGTATGCGCGCCACCCAGCGGTCGCCGGACATGGAATTGCTGTCTGTGCCGCCATTCGCCATATGGCCGTTACTCGGCTTCGCCGGCCAGACTTCCGGCGGAGCAGCCAGCATCTGGGCGATGACCTCGCTGTCGGTCGTTGACGACAGCCCCACGCCGCGCTCGAGCAGCATATGCCGCAACTGTAAGGCATTGGTGACATTGCCGTTGTGCGCTACACCCAGTGGGCCGTAGATGGTCTCAATCAGGTAGGGTTGCGCATTGCGCAACTGCGACGAACCGGTAGTCGAATATCGGGTGTGACCGATGGCGAGGTGTCCCGTCAATGGACGCAGGTTATCCTCGTTGAATACCTGCGCTACCAAGCCCATGCCGCGGTGCATGTGGGTGGCCTGTCCGTCGCTGGTGGCAATACCGGCACTCTCCTGGCCGCGATGCTGCAAGGCATACAGGCCGAAAAAGGTCAGCCGTGCCACATCGCGCCCGGGTGCGTATACACCGAAGACGCCGCACTCTTCACGCATCCCGGTGATCGGGATATCCGACAGCAGTTCGTCGCTGTGGTTTGTCTGCATATTCATCTCACTCATCGATAAATCCGCTGGCCCGGCCGTTCCTGTCGTCTTGCTGACATACGCCTGTCTTTGGTGCATCAGGGCTTTCTGAAGCGGGCAAGGTTGCGCTCGATACGCGCCGCTGCGGGTTGTTCAGCCGGCACGAATGCGGTTCCGGTCAGGCGCTCATAGGCGCCGATATAGCGCGCCGCCACGCTGGCGATAAAGTCAGGCGTCATGTGGGGTTGTGTGCCCTCGCCGCGATACCCTTGCGATGCGAACCACTCGCGCAGATACTCCTTGTCATAGTTCGCGGGCATGCGATCCTGCCCGTATGTATCGGCAACCCAGTACCGGCTCGAATCGGGCGTATGAATCTCATCGATCAGGACCAGTTCATCATTCACAATCCCGAACTCATATTTGGTGTCGACCAGGATCAACCCTGCCTGCTGTGCCGCCATCTGTCCGCGTGCAAACAGGCTGCGGGCTGCCGTCTCGACCTGCTCCCATCGTGAAAGTGGCACTATACCACGCTCGATGATCTCCTCGCGTGTGATGCGTTCATCGTGATGCCCTTCGGCGGCCTTGGTGGTGGGCGTGATGATCGGTTGGGGCAACGGATCATTCTTGCGCAGGCCCTCCGGCAGTGCAATGCCATAGGGTCGTCGGTCGCCGTGCGAGTACAGGTACCACAATGAGGTTGTCGTCACGCCGGTGATATACCCGCGCACGACGACTTCCACAGGCAATGACACTGCTTCACGGCCGATCGTCACATTGGGGTCGGGTACCGCGACAACGTGGTTGGCGACAATATCGCGCGTCCGATCGAACCACCAGGCGCTGAGCTGGTTTAAAACCTGCCCTTTATAAGGTATCAGTCCCAGCACGCGGTCGAATGCCGAGATGCGGTCGGTCGTGATCAAAATGCGCAGGCCGTCGGTCTTGTAAATATCACGCACTTTGCCGGTCGTTTTCGGGCCCCAGCCAGGCAGATCGACGCTGGCGATGGCGCGCGGAATCGCGTCGATGAGTTCAGCTTGTGTGAGCATGGTGTTCCCTCATGATTGATAATCGACCGATTTCACGATGCCAGTTTTCTGGCGTGCTCGATGCCGTTGATAAACAATTCCAGCCCGCGCATACCGCCAGCGCCGCGCGTATGGCGCGGATGCTGCCAGGGGAAGATGTGATTCTCCGGATGCGGCATCAACCCCAGCACGTTTCCAGCGCGGTTCGTCAGGCCGGCGATATTGAGCACTGAGCCGTTTGGATTGCCGGGATAACCCACGGCTTCGCCATTGGCGTCGACATACCTTAGCGCAATCAATCCTTGTGCCGCCAGCGACTCCATTGTCGAACTGTCAAGGCCCGTCACACGCCCTTCGCCGTGTGCGACAGGGCAGTAAATCAATTCGGATAATCCGGCGGTGAAGACACAGCGGCTGTGCGGTTCCGGCTTCAGGTACACCCAGCGACATTCAAACTGACCGGAAGCATTCGGT
>JAKALH010000237.1 GCA_021813225.1 Chloroflexota bacterium | reverse complement strand
CTTCAGCGTGGCTACCAGGTCCAGGCGCGGGTCGTTGTAGTTGTTTCGCGCATCGCCGACGAAGATGACCGTCGTGCGGCGGTCCACCGTATCCAGATAGTCCTTGCAGAACGTCTGCAGGCTGCCCCCCAGATCGGTATTGTAGTGACCGGGCGGCAGTTCGTGCAGCACGATGGGCACCGCCTCTTCAGGTCGATGCTCCACAAAGGTAAGGCTGATATCGTGGATGTCGTCGATGAAAGCAAATGACCGCGCCTTACTCACCTGATCCTGCATCTCGTAGACCATGCGCAGCATGAACTCCACCACCGGACGCATCGAGGTCGAAACGTCGACGATTACGGCCAGTTTCGGCTTCAGGTGGTGCCGTTTATAGCGCAGTTCGAGGGGGACGCCGCCATAACGCTGGTTATAGCGGATCGTCGCCTTCACGTCGAAATCGCCCTCTTTGGCGTGCCGCATGCGCAGCGCGGCGCGCGAACGCAGCCGGGCGACCAGCCGGCGGACGTGGTTGCGCAGTTCGTCCGTTTCGGCATCGGTCAGCGCAGCCAGCGGGCGGTTCATCAGGTCATCGATACGGCGGCGGTGCGGGTTATCGTCGGGCTGGCGCAGCATATTCTGTCCCACATAGCGAGACACCTGCTCGCGCATGCCCTCGGCATTCTGTTCGACCGTCTCGCTGACTTCCTCGCGGCCCTCGCCGTTCATGCCCTGCATTTTCAACTCGTTCATCAGCGCTTCCAGCGCTTCCTGGAGCTGCTCCGGCGTCAGACCCATTTCACGCAGCATCCGCTCGGTCAACCAGCGTTGCGTCTGCTCGTTCATCCGGTAATTGCGCATCTGTGATGAGATACCGGCTCGCTGCGCGTACTGATCCAGTTGCTTCTGGCCGGGCTGCTCACCGTTCGCCAGCATTTTCATCAGTTCGCGAATCTGCTGCTTAAGCTGCTCAAGGGCGTTCTGTAACTGCTGCCGTTGTTCCGCGCTGAGGCCCTGCGGCGGTTGCAGCGGCGCGCCTTCGCCGCTGAAGAACATGGGGAACAGCTGCTCAAACGTCGGCACATCAGCCGGCTCTTTGATCAGCGTGGTTTTGAGGGCGTTCTTGAACAACTGGCGATCCAGCACGCCTATCGCTGTAATGGCGCGCAGCGAGTCGGCGGATTCCGCCAGTGAAACACGCACGCCGCGCGAACGCAGGGCGCTGACAAACTCGACCACTCGTGTATCCATCTTACAGACTCCCCACCATCAGACAGGCGCCCGCCCGGATGGCGACGCCTGCGGCTATCGCAGACCAACATCGCGCGTCGATTTACCGGACAGCGCGCGGCGGGCGCGCTGGATGTCGCTTTCGTGTTTCAGGATCACCGTCAGGGTGTCGTTAAGCGTTTTCTCGTCCAGGTATCTGGCATTGATCGCCACCAGCGCCTTGGCCCAGTCCACCGTCTCGGCCACGCTGGGCGACTTCTTCAGGTCCATCTGGCGCAGGCGCTGCACCACTTCCACCACCTGCCTGACCACGGTGGGCGCCAGGTCCGGCACGCGCATCTTGACGATGTTCAGTTCCGATTCCATCGTCGGGTAATCGATATACAGATAGAGCGCGCGCCGCTTCAAAGCTTCGCTCAGTTCGCGTGTATTGTTGCTGGTCAGTACAACAGCGGGCTGAGTCTTGGCCTTGAGTGTGCCGATCTCCGGCACACTCACCTGAAAGTCGCTCAGGATTTCCAGCAGGAATGCCTCGAACTCGGCGTCCGCGCGGTCGATCTCGTCGATGAGCAGCACGACCGGTTTTTCGCTCATCAGGGCGCGCAGCAGCGGGCGCGGCAGCAGGAAGCGCATGGAGAAGAACACATTCTCCTCTGCCGCCAGCCTGTCGGCGGCGGTGCTCAGCGATGGGGCATCCGCCATGACCTGGCTGATTTTGTCCCGCAGCAACTGGGTGTACAGCATCTGCTTGGAGTACTCCCACTCATACAATGCTTTTGCTTCGTCAAGACCTTCATAGCACTGCAGGCGGATCAACTCACGGCCGCTGGCGCCGGCCCATGCCTTGGCCAGCTCGGTCTTTCCAACGCCGGCGGGACCTTCCGCCAGTATGGGCTTGCCCATCCTATCGGCCAGAAAAACGACCGTCGATATTTCATCGGATGCGATGTACTGCTGGCCGGCCAGCGCATCGGTGATCTGGGAGACTTTGTTAAACATGTCTGCTTTACACAAGTGACTGATTGCACGCCTTTCACACGACACCCGCTCAAACCGTCGGCGCCCGACCCTCGCAGCCAAGCGGCCGCTGCTATTATCACGCATTGACCGGCGCTATTTCGGCGCTGCCGCTTAACAGCGGGGTGTCTGCCACAGATATTGATACCACCGGACATTAAGCACAACCTGAGCGAGCAAAAGCGGGAGCGCGCGGCGCGATGTCACAGGCATTGTGGTAAAATCACGCGCGGCTCGACAGCCGCGTCAAATTCACATGCGTTTTGATAGAGCGCAGACCTGTTGAAGGGCAGGCACAGCACTGCCCCGCAATCCTGCCTCTAGACGAAAAACGCAGAGGGTTTTTAAGGAGAAACAGAATATGCCAGCAGTACCCATGAAATCGCTCCTGGAGACAGGTGTGCATTTCGGCCATCGCACAAAGCGATGGAATCCCAAGATGAAGCCGTACATCTTCACCGAGCGCAACGGCGTTCATATCATCGATCTGCAGCAGACCATCACCGCCATCGATACTGCCGCCAACCTGATCCGCGACATCGTTGCAAAGGGCGGCACCGTATTGTTCATCGGCACGAAGCGCCAGGCACAGGAGCCGATTACCACGCAGGGCACCCGCGCCGGCCAGCCCTACATCACCGAGCGCTTCCTCGGCGGCACATTGACAAACTGGCGCACCATCAAGTCCCGCCTCGACCGCATGATGGAACTCGAGGGGATGAAGGAACGCGGTGAGTTCGAGCGTTTCACCAAGAAAGAAGCCCTGCTGCGAACGCGCGATATCGACAAACTGAACCGGCGCATGGGCGGCATCAAGATTCTGCGCCGCCTGCCAGACGTGTTGTTCATCGTGGACGTGAGCCGCGAGGCCAATGCCATCAAGGAAGCCAATAAGCTCAACATCCCCGTCATCGCGATGGTCGACACCAATTGCGACCCCGATGGCGTCGATTATGTGATTCCGGCCAACGACGACGCGATCCGCGCCATCAAACTCATCGTGGAAGCGATGGCTAACGCCGCGCTGGAAGGTCTGGCGCTGCGCAAGGGCGGAGATGGTACGGGCGAAGCCGGAGGAGGCGAGCCGGAGGAGGCCCGCCAGCAACTGGGCGAAGATACGCTGGCTAAAATCCGCACCGGTGAGTTGAAGGTTGAGGAAGATTCGGTATTGCGGTCGTTTGACCCCGGCATCGAGGATACAGAGGGGGCGTAAACATGGCGTCATCAGAGCAAATCCGCCTGCTGCGCGAGCAGACCGGCGCCGGCGTCCTGGATTGTAAAAAGGCGCTGGACTCTCACAACGGAGACATCGAAAAGGCAGCCGCATGGCTGCGCGAAAAAGGCCTGGCATCGGCTGCTAAAAAAGCCTCGCGCGAAGCCCACGACGGCGTGATCGAAGCCTACTCGCATATGGGCGGCCGCATGGCCGTGCTGGTCGAAGTCAACTGCGAGACCGATTTCGTGGCGCGCACGCCGGATTTCAAGGCGCTGGCGCATGACCTGGCGCTTCAGATTGCCTCGACCTCACCGGAGTACATCCGCAAGGAAGACGTTCCGGGGAGCGTCGCCGCCGCCAAGGCAGAACAGTATAAGCAGGAAGCAATCAGCGAAGGAAAGAAGCCGGAGATCGCGGAACGCATTGCCGCCGGCCGCATGGACAAGTTTTATCAGGATGTATGCCTGATGGAACAGCAGTTTGTGAAAGACGACAAGGTCAAAGTGAGTGAACTCATCAGAAATGCCGTCGCCAAAATGGGCGAAAACGTCGTTGTACGCAGGTTCGTCAGATATGAGGTCGGCGGGCAATAATCAGGCGCAAGAGTAAAAGGGCATGAAAATGCCCTTTTTTATTGTGGGGTGAGAATATGAGCAATCTACAGAACACGAGCGTTCCCAAGTATAAGCGCATTCTGCTGAAGATTGGCGGCGAGGCTTTCGCCGGGCCTGGCGGCATCGGCATCGTCCCGCATCTGGCGGAGGAAGTCGCGGCGAAAGTCAAGGCGGTGCGACAATTGGGCGTGCAGGTAGCCATCGTCCTGGGCGCGGGCAACTGGTGGCGCGGCCGCGATGGCATCGCCCACGGTATGGACCGCACTACAGCCGATCATATCGGGATGCTGGCTACCGTGATGAACGCGCTGGCGCTGCGGGATGCGTTCGAGCGCATGGGTATGGGCGCGCGCGTCCAGACCGCGATTGAAATACGCTCTGTCGCAGAACCCTATATCAGGCTGCGCGCCATTCGCCACCTGGAGAAAGAGCGTGTAGTTATCCTGGGCGCGGGTACGGGCAACCCTTACTTCACCACCGATACCGCCGGCGCATTACGAGCAATGGAGGTCGGCTGCAATGTACTGATTAAGGCGACCAAGGTCGACGGCGTGTACGATAGTGACCCGCGCAAGAACACGAACGCCCAACGTTATGAATCGCTGACTTACCTGGAGGCATTGAACCTTAAGGTAGGAGTCATAGACAGCACCGCCATCACGCTTTGCATGGATAATGACATGCCAATTCTGGTTCTAGACTTATGGCAACCCAACTCGCTGGAAAGAGCAGTCCTCGGTGAGAAGATTGGCACTCTGATACAGGGCCGGTAAGCGACTTCCCTGCTGGCGACAACCTTGCCGTCGGGCAGATGAGGTTGTCAGACAGTTGCTTGGGCGTGCAGGCGGGTGGCAAAAGCTGCCACCCGCCTGTATGATAGTATTTGACAGGTATTTTGCGGAAGCAGGCAGAATTCCGCACCTAGGATTTGGAGGATATGACCCATGGCAGATGATATCAAGCGCATCGCAAGCGAGACAGACAAAGACATGCAGAAGTCTATCGATGCGATGGAAGTCGATTTCCAGTCTTATCGCACCGGCCGCGCTTCACCCCATCTGGTAGAGAAGCTGATGGTTGACTACCATGGAACCGATGTGCCCCTGCAGCAACTGGCAACGATATCAATACCGGAAGCGCAAGTCATAATGATTCGGCCATTTGATCCCGGTGCGTTGAAGTTGATTGAGGTGTCAAAGCCAAGCAGGCGTGCCACCCCGCGCGAAATATCGGTATAGCCGGAAAAGTCCGCCAGGACTTGCACGGCAAAGCCCAGCGTGCCGATGAGCCAGAGC
>JAKALH010000236.1 GCA_021813225.1 Chloroflexota bacterium | reverse complement strand
CGCCTTAAGGCAGTGGCTGAGGGCGGCATCGATCACGGAAGGTGTCGTGTTCCGCCCGATTGACCGGCATGGTCATGTCGCAAACCGCATCATGAACGCACAGGAGATCGCCCGGCTGGTAAAGAAGTATGCCGTGTTGGCTGGTCTGGATTCCGGTCAGTTAGCCGGGCACAGCCTTCGTGCGGGGTTTGTCACGGAAGCGGCAAATCGCAGCCAGCCGCTATGGAAGATCAAGCAGCAGACCGGCCATAAAAGTGATGCGATTGTGCAGCGCTATATCCGCGACCAGGGTCGCGGCGCGGGCGATGCCACCAGGAGCGCGTTCGGAGAACAGGTCAACTGATCAGCGTCAATGTTGCTGGAACGATGCCGACTTCCACCGATCTCACGTTGTCTTCGTGATCTGCCAGCACCTCGCCGTCGGCGTGAATGAGTAGAGGTCGGTCAGAGCGAAGAGACAACGACTTGACCCGCCCCATGCGCACCTGGCGAAACCTGCCGTGAGTGCCGCGCATGACTTCGGGGATCAATCGCAACATCATCGCCCGCGACATGGGCTGAAACATGGCATAGTCCAGCAGCCCATCATCCACCCGTGCCTCAGGCGTAGTAATAAACCCGCCGCCTTCGCGAGTGCCATTGCCAATAGTCAGCATCTGCACGCGCTGCTGGTGTGAGCGGCCATTGGATTCCATTGTCAGTTGGGGCGCATCGTAGTTGGCGATGATGGTGCGCACAGCGGCCACGAAGTACATAGCCTGCCCGCGCAGCCATTTGATACGTCTGCTCTGCAGATTAACCGCTGCGTCGAATCCGATACCGAGCGCGTTGCACCAGTACTGGACTTCACCGCCGTTTATCCGAACTGTGCCAATATCGATCACACGGACTGCGGTGTTATCGAACGCATGTTGTAGTGCTTGTGCCGGGTTAGCTGTCACCCCCACCCCGATCACAAAGTCATTTCCTGAACCCAGTGGAACAATGCCCAGTTGCGGCCTGTGCTGCGCGGGCACCTGCATTAAACCGTTGACTATTTCGTGAAGAGTACCGTCACCGCCAATCGCCACGATACGCTGGTAGCCGTCTGCAGCAGCCTGACGCGCCAGTGACACGGCCTGGCCGCGGAACTCAGTCTTCGACCAAACGGCTTCTCCCAATGTGCGAGACTTTGCGCGCAAGCCATCGACGACGCGCGTAATCATGCCATGGTTAGCCTGCGGGTTGTAAATCACTTTTATCCGGTACATAGTCTTGCCTGTTATTCCACCTGTTTGAGGGACGACGTGCAGGCCATCAAGGGTGATTATGCCAGAGTCAGAGGATTCAACCCGACAAAAAAGCGCCGCAGGAAATCCTGCGGCGCTTGCTGAACACGATCAATGCCTGCTAAATATCTTCGTCGGTGTCGCGTAACAACCCTTCTGGGGGCGGTTCGATACCGATGATGTTATCCAGAGGCGGCAATACTTCCTCGCCATCGGGGTTGATGCCCAGCAGCGCCATTTCGGCATGCTGTGTCAGCGAAGACTTCTGCTTCGGTTCGGAACTCGGCAGCATGACGCCTTCGTAGTTGTCTGCAAGCAGCGTATGAGTTGCCGTTCCAGCCGGAATCAGCTTGCCAAGAATCACATTCTCTTTCAATCCCAGCAGGTCGTCGCGCTTACCTTCGATGGCGGCAGCCGCCAGCACTTTGATGGTCTGTTGGAATGACGACGCGGACAGGAACTAGTCCGTCGCGAGGGCCGCCTTGCTGATACCCAGCAGGATGGGTGTACCGGTAGCGGGCCGCTTGCCTTCCGCAGACAGCCGCTCATTGGTTTCAGCCAGCTCGATTCGATGCACGAGATCGCCTGGCAGGTATCCGGAGTCGCCCGGTGAAGTGATCTGTACTCGACTCGTCATCTTGCGGATCATGATTTCGAAATGCTTATCGTTGATGTTCACGCCCTGTGAGCGGTAAACTTTCTGCACTTCGATCAGCATATACTGCTGGGCTGCCTCGCGCCCCAGCACCTTCAGGAGCATATGCGGATTCTTGGTGCCCTCAGTAATCGGGTCGCCGGCATTGACCTGCTGACCTTCACTGACCAGCAGACGCGCCGCAGGCGGCACCTGATACTCGATCTCTTCGCGTTTATCGTAGGCGATTGTGACTGTCAGGCCGTCCCGGACCACGCGACCGCCATGTTCGATGCGCAGTTCCTGCTCGCCGCGAGTCGCGATGACTTCCTTGTCCTTGATCTCCTGACCATCTTCGACACGGATCGACCAGTTGCCCGGGATGTTGTATTCGTCCTTCTGCAACCGGCTGTCGACGATTTTGATGCGGCGGACGCCGCCTTCCAGGCGCTCCACCTGCACCTTGCCGGTGATGTCCGCCATGATCGCTTCAGCCTTGGGCTTCTTGCGCGCCTCAAGGAGTTCTTCCACGCGCGGCAGACCTTGTGTGATATCCGTGGCGCTGGCCACACCGCCGGTGTGGAAAGTGCGCAGGGTCAACTGCGTACCCGGCTCGCCGATCGACTGCGCCGCGATGATGCCTACCGCGGCACCGACCGCGATCAACTTACCGCGCCCCAGGTCGCGGCCATAGCACTTCTGGCACAGGCCGATCTTCAGTTCGCAAGTCAGCGGCGAGCGGATAAGCACTTCGGGCACGTTGGCCGCCACAATCTTGTCAGCAATGACTTCGTCGATGATCTCGTTGCGCGGGCAGAGCACCTCACCCGTCTTCGGATGCAGGATATCTGCGGCTGGCGCGCGTCCCAGGATACGCTCGCGCAGTTTCTGGCCGCCGACGTCGTCGGTGGTGCGGATCCAGATGCCGCTTGTCGTACCGCAATCGTCGGTGTTGATGATCATATCCTGTGCAACGTCGACCAGGCGGCGGGTCAGGTAACCGGCGTCCGCCGTACGCATTGCGGTATCGGCAAGACCCTTGCGCTGGCCGTGCGTGCTGATAAAGAACTCTAATGCATCCAGGCCCTCGCGGAAGTTTGAACGAATCGGCAATGCGATGATACGCCCGGATGGGTCTGCCATCATGCCGCGCATACCGGCCAACTGCGCGATCGGTCCGAAGCCGCCTTTGGTGGCGCCAGACACAGCCATGACACTCAAGTTGCCGATGGGATCCATCGACTTCTTCACCGCATTGGCTACGGCGTCTTTGGCTTCAGTCCAGATATCAATCGTGCGGTTTTCGCGTTCGTCATCAGTCATCAGACCGCGACGGAACTGGCGCTCAACTTCCTGCACGCGCACTTCGGCCTGGTCGAGTATCGTTGTCTTGTTGTTGGGCACGGTAATGTCGCTGATGGCAACACTCACACCCGACAGAGTCGCATATTTGAATCCGATGCCCTTGATCGCGTCCAGGAACTCAATCACTTCCGTGTGGCGCTCGCTGCCCAACACCTGGAAGGTCTGACTGACCAGCCGCTGTATGTCACCTTTGTCCAGCGTGCGGTTTACGAAACGCATCTCAGACGGCACAATCCGATTGAACAACGCTCGACCGACTGTCGTCTCGATCACCTTGCGGCGCGGTTTTCCATCGCTGACGCGCGAACCGTCGTCCTCGTAAAACGTCTCCGCCTGGATGTAGATGCGTGTGTGGATATAAACCTGGTGTGTCGCATGTGCCAGTTCAACCTCATCGATGGTGCTGAATGCGCGCCCGTCACCCTTGAGTTTATCGGGTTCCGTCATCGTCAGGTAGTACACGCCGAGTACCATGTCTTTCGACGGAGCCACGACCGGCTCGCCATCACTTGGTTTCAGCAGATTCTCCGTCGAGATCATCAGCCGGCGCGTCTCTTCAACGGCTCTACGCGACAGCGGCACGTGCACGGCCATCTGGTCGCCGTCGAAGTCGGCGTTGAATGCCTGGCAGACCAGCGGGTGCAACTGTATCGCCTTGCCTTCGACCAGCAGTGGTTCGAAAGCCTGGATACCCAATCGGTGCAGTGTAGGCGCCCGGTTCAGCATCACGGGGCGTGTCTTAATTACGTCCTCAAGCACCTCGAAGACTTCCGGGCGTTCGCGCTCAATCACACGCTTGGCGCCTTTGACATTGGTGGCGTAGTTCAGTTCAACCAGTTTTTGAATAACAAATGGCTTGAACAACTCCAGCGCCATCCCCTTGGGCAGTCCGCACTGGTGCAACTTCAGGTTCGGGCCGACAACAATGACGGAGCGGCCGGAGTAGTCGACGCGCTTGCCCAGCAGGTTGCGGCGGAAGCGTCCCTTCTTGCCTTTGAGCATATCGCTCAATGACTTCAGTTCGCGGCGGCCGCGACGACTGAGCGCCTTGCCGCGCTGAGAGTTGTCAATCAACGAATCAACCGCCTCCTGGAGCATGCGTTTCTCGTTGCGCACGATGACATCCGGCGCGCCTAACTCCAGCAGACGCTTGAGGCGGTTGTTGCGGTTGATGACGCGCCGATACAGGTCATTCAGGTCGCTGGTGGCAAAACGCCCTCCATCCAACTGCACCATGGGGCGCAGTTCAGGGGGAATCACCGGCAGCACGGTAAGGATCATCCATTCGGGTCGGTTGCCGCTCTTGCGTAAAGCCTCGACGATGCGCAGCCGCTTAATGGCTTTCTTCTTCTTAACCTTGCTCAGGCTGTGGCGTACTTCACGCCAGAGTTCCTTCGCAAGCTGGTCGAGGTCGATGCGGCGCAGAATTTCATAGAACGCTTCAGCGCCCATATCTGCTTTAAAAACCTGACCGAATTTCTGCTTCAACTCACGCATGCGCGCTTCATTCAGGAACTGTGCGACGGCTAGAGACTGCAGATCCTCGCGGTCGGTGCCGTATCGGGAGTTCAGGCTCTCCATCTCTGAGGATAGCCTTTCGGCAACCTGGCGGGTCTCGTTATCGACCTTGCCCTGCAGCAGCTCGATCTCGCCCTGTATCTTGCTGACGTTACGCTCTTTCTCGTCGTTGATCTTCGCTTCGATAGTGTTGAGCTGCTCTTTGACCAGCCGATTTAGAGTATTGATGTGCTCGCGGCCGATTGTCTCGCCTTCACTGGCGATCGTCGCGCTGGTAAGTTCGAACACAATCGGAACGCGAATGGTCTTGCCCTGCTTCGTGTCAACTTCTTTCTGCAGGCGTTGTGCAGCCTTCATGATCGGCTCGGTCTCATTCGCCAGTTGCTCGTCGTACCGTGTGATAGCGCTCTCCAGCAACTGCTGCTGCTTGATCAGCTGCTTGAAGAGTTTGCCGCTGGCGCTGTCTTCCTGCGCCTTGGTCTTTGCTTCCAGATCGGCGGTGCGATGCTCGAAGTCTTCCTGCAGGCGGCGCAATGCTTTCTGGCGAGCATCTTCATCAACATAGGTGA
>JAKALH010000235.1 GCA_021813225.1 Chloroflexota bacterium | reverse complement strand
GCGCAGAGCGACCACCAGCCGGATGGCAGCCGGTTCCCGACCAACTCCTGGCAGCAGGGCGATGTCATCGAAGACCGGTTTGACATTCCCCTGCCGGCACTTGAAGCCGCCGGCGGTCCGCGCGCATGACGGCATCGTTCTGCTCAGGAAGTGACACGATGAAGACCACGATATTCACCGGGCCGCAGCAACTGGAAATCCGCGATGTCGCCGCCCCGGTGCTGGAACCGGCGCAGGTGCTGGTCAAAACACACGCCGTCGGCCTGTGCACGCTCGAACAACGCCTCTTCAAGGGCGCGCCAGCCGACAGTTACCCCTTCCTGGGCGGGCATGAAGTGGCCGGCGAAGTCGTCGAGGTGGGGCCGCTGGCGGCGACCGCGGCGCGCCCCGGCGATATCGTCAGCCTGGCGCTGCTGACGCGCTGCGGCACCTGCTACTACTGCCGGCGCGGCATGGACAACCTGTGCATCCGCAATAACGAGAGCCGCGCGCGCGGGCAGTTGCCCGGCCCGGCTGGATTGAGCGAATACGTGGCCGCGGAAGATTACCAGGTCTACCCGACCAGCCTGCCAGCCGGCAGCGCCGCCGACCGTGCCAGCCGCATTGCCGAACTCGCGCTGGCCGAACCGCTGGCCTGCGTCATCCGCAGTGTACAGGCGCCTCCGCAGCAGTTCGGCGACCTGGCGCTGGTGCAGGGCGCCGGAATCATGGGGCTGCTGCATGTGCAGTTGCTGCGCCAGCGCGGCGTGCGTGTCGTCATGGCGGAGCCGGACGCGCATCGCCGTGAGCTGGCTCTGCAAGCCGGGGCGGACTGGGCGATCGACCCGCTGGCCGATGACCTGTCCGCTTTCCTGCGCGCGCGCTCCGGCGGCTACGGCGTCAACGCGGTGTTCTTCACCGCTGGCGGCGCGCCGGCCATCCAGCAGGCGCTGCACGGTATGGCTAAAGGCGCGTGGCTGTGCCTGTACGGCTCGGTGCATCCGCAAGGGCCGGTGCAGATCGACCCCAATCTCATCCACTATAACGAGTGGGTGCTGACCGGCTCGTTCAGCCATACCAGCGCCAGCTTTCAACAGGCCGTCGCGATGATATCCTCGCGCAAGGTGGACCTGGCGCCGTACGTCAGCGAGCGCGTGCCGTTCCCCGACGTTTATCGTGGCCTTCAGCGGGCGCTCAGTCCCGCTACCTACCGCGTCGTCATGACCTTTGATTAACGCCGCTGCGATGTGACATTTGTCACAGGAAGTATGGTTGACCGGCACTGGAAGGCAATCTGCGCGGCGGCTAGAATCGAGCCGGTTAGTTACGCAGTCGCCGCTGCATGAGGATGCAGACAGCAACCGCAATCGAACTCACGCCGACTTCCATCGTTACACATCGCTCACTGCATTGACACCATTGCCGCACGCCGTTTTCCCATCGGGCATGCTGCCGTCCGTCGCACTCACAACTGAATAGAATGCAACACAAAGAACGCACAACGAGTCCGTCGCTGCACATCGCACCGGCATCGCCGCACAACAAGGCACATGCTGCGCATGAGGGCACATCGAACCACATCGCACTCTCAACGCTGCACGCGGTCCGCCAATCTTTGCTGATGCATTCGAAGCATGCGGCTGCGTAACTACACTATCGAACGTGTATGTTCGTGGAACGAGGAAGAGCATTCGGAGCAACCGCATCCGGGTGTTCTTTTTTCGCCCGGCGCATGCGTGTACAATCCTTTGGCTATGTCATCCCAACCCGCGCGCACATCTGCGGCCTGGCCGGGCGTCATCGCGCGCTATCGCGAGCGCGTGCACATCGCCGCGACCGTGCCGCCCGTCACGCTGCTCGAAGGCAACACCCCGCTCATCCCTGCGCCTGCGCTGGCGAAGGCGTTTGGCGCGGACTGCGAATTGTTCATCAAATATGAAGGACTGAACCCCACCGGCTCCTTCAAGGACCGCGGCATGACCGCGGCCATGACGCAGGCGGTCGCCGACGGCGCGCGGGCAGTCATCTGCGCCAGCACCGGCAACACAGCGGCTTCGGCGGCGGCCTATGCGGCGCGGGCGGGGCTGCAGTGCGTGGTGCTGGTGCCCGAAGGCAAGATTGCCGCCGGCAAGCTGGCCGGCGCGCTGAGCTACGGCGCGCAGGTGATTTCCATCAGCGGGTCGTTCGACGACGGCCTGCGTCTGGTGCGCGAGGCGACGCAACACGCGCCCATCGCGCTGGTCAACTCCGTGAATCCCGCGCGGCTGCAGGGGCAGAAGACCGCCGCCTTTGAAATCTGCGACGCGCTGGGCGGCGCGCCGGACTGGCTGTGCCTGCCGGTGGGCAACGCCGGAAACATCAGCGCGTACTGGCTGGGCTTCCAGGAGTATTACGCGGACGGCACGGTCTCCGCGCGGCCGCACCTGCTGGGCGCGCAGGCCGCCGGCGCGGCGCCTATCGTGCTGGGGCGCGTCGTCGAGCATCCGGAGACGATCGCCACCGCGATCCGCATCGGCAACCCGGCGCGCTGGCGCGAAGCCGCCGCCGCGCTGGAAGAGTCGGACGGCCATATCTGCGCCGTCAGCGACGACGAAATCCTGGCAAGCTACCGGCAGGCGGCGCGCCTGGAAGGCATCTTCTGCGAGCCTTCTTCGGCAGCCGGGCTGGCCGGCATCGCGAAGGGGCTGCGCGAAGGCTGGCTGAACCTGCGCGGCAGGCGCATCGTGTGCGTGCTTACCGGGCACGGGCTGAAGGACCCCGACACCGCCATCCGCCAGTCCGCCGCGCCCGCCGTCATCGAACCGACCATCAGCGCCTTGATGCGCCAACTGCACCTCAGTTGACCCGCCCGTTCGCCAATCTCAATCTCAAATCTCTGAACTCTGATTTCTGACTTCCGACTTCTGACTTCTACTACTCATGATCACCGTTCGCGTACCCGCCACCAGCGCCAACCTCGGTCCCGGCTTCGACTGCATGGGCATGGCCTTCGACCTGTGGAATACATTCGAGCTGCACCACGTGCCCGGCGAGCCGGTCATCACGGTGCAGTCGTTCGGCGAAGGCGCCCGCATCCTGCCGACCGGCGGCGACAACCTGATCGCGCAGACGCTGCGCACCGAACTGTACCGCATCAACCGCGAGAAGCCCGGCCTGCTGCCGCCCGAACTGTATACCCGCCAGGCCTATCACATCGTCTGCCGCAACGATATCCCGTGCGCCAGCGGGCTGGGTTCCAGTTCCACGGCGGTGCTGGCGGGGCTGTGCTTCGCGCACGCGCTGGCCTATGACCGCGTCGACCCGGACGCGGTGCTGCAGCGCGCCACCGCGCTGGAAGGCCACGGCGACAATGTGGCGCCGGCGCTGTACGGCGGGTTGATTCTGATCTCGTACGATGGCGCAGGCGTCGTCGCCGAGCATGTGGCGCTGCCGCCGTGGCGCGCCGTGGTGTGCGTGCCGGAGTTCGACTTCCTGACCATCGACTCGCGCGCCGCCATCCCGAAGGCCGTGAGCCGCCAGGATGCCGTCCTCAATATCGGTCGCGCCATGCTGGTGGCCGAGGCGCTGCGCAACGGCGACGACGCCCTGCTGGCGCGCGCCATGACTGACCGCATCCATGAGCCGTATCGCATCCCGCTCATCCCCGGCGCCGCTGAAGCCCGGTGTGCTGCGCTGGACAATGGCGCGCTGGCGGTCTGCCTCAGCGGGGCCGGGCCGGGCATGCTGGCCTTCGCGCGCGAGCGCCACGGCGAGATCGGGCCGGCGATGCGGGCTGCCTTCGAGAGGGCGGGCCTGCCCGCGCGCTACTGGGTGCTGGATGCGTCGCCGGCGGGCGTGGATATCGCCGTCGCGTTGTAGAATGCAATCAAGCGGATGACAAATCACAGGTCGAATGGATCGACGTCATGCTATCCATCACAAAAGGAGCGAACCATGTCAGTTGATTCCAATGGCGCAGAGAACGTCCTGGCCGAAACCGAGAACTTCCTCATCGTCGAAGTCAACGAAGAAGATGAGAACGTCTACGATATCGATTTCGGCATTGTGACTGTGCACCTGACCGAGGATGAGTACGACGAATTCGTCGAACTGGTGAAGCAGTTGAAGACCTCGTAGTCTCGCGATTGTGCCGCAGCCAGCGGCGCGCATGCGGCGCGCCGCTGTGGGATGCCGTCCCGCCCCATACGATCCCGCAGGACTCCCCCTTTGTTACGGCTTCCCCCGCTCCGCTGACCCGTTTCCTGCTTCTCCATGTCGACTCGATGGATACCTGCCCGGCTCTGGCCGATTCCGCTTTTTGTGCTAATAGTTAAGATTCAGGCATCGCGCACTTGCCGACCGTTACGCTATGCTGCCCGTGCGCGCGATTCGAATTAACATGCAGAAACAGCAGACCGTCACATCATCGCCGTTGCGGCGATTGCCATTTCGCCCCGCACGCGCACTGAAAACCGCGCGCCGCATCCTGATTGCCGTCCTCGTCGCCGCTCTCGCGCTGGCAGGGTTGACCGCGCTGGACAACGCGCTGACTCCTGCTGTGCAACTGGCGCATGCCGCCACCGGCCCCGCCGCGCTGTCGGCGGTGCGCGCGCTTGAAGCGGACCCCGCCACCGGCGCCCTGTTCGCCGGTTCAAATGCCGGCGTCTTCAAGTCCGTCGACGGCGGCGCGACCTGGCTGCCGGCCAGCCGGGGATTGCCCGGCACCGACATCCAGGACCTGCTGATGGACAACCAGAATCACACGCTGTATGCGGTGCTGTTCGGCGTCGGGTTGTTCCGCTCGATGGACGGCGCCGCAAGCTGGCAGGCCATCGGCGAAGGCATGCGCGCCAGCGAACTGCTCTCCATCGCCTATGACCCGCGCACCAGGACAATGTACGCCGGCCTGCAGAGCTACGGCATGTACAGTTCCCGCGACGGCGGCAGCCACTGGGAGACTATCGGTTTCGGGCTGAGCAATACCACCATCCGCCAGTTCCTCATCGGCGACCAGCCGGGCGAGGTGTTCGCCGCGACCGACAGCGGCATCTACCATACGCTGTCCATCACCGGCACGTGGGACCTGTTGACCGGCGAACCCGGCCAGGTGAATGCTTGGTCGCTGCTGAAAGACGCGCGCAGCGGCCTGATCTATGCCGGCACCGCAACGGGCGTGCTGAAGATTGCGCCGACGAGCAATGGCTTCATGGTCAACCCAAGCGGGCTGCAGACCGATGTCGTTCAGTCGCTGGTACAGGATGGCGCGACAGGCACACTATATGCGGGCACGCTGAGCGGAGTGCGGCGCTCCTCGGATGGCGGCGCTGCCTGGAGCGCCGCGGACAGCGGGCTGCGCAGCACGCTGGTTCATGCGCTGCTGTCGCCGCTGGACAACCG
>JAKALH010000234.1 GCA_021813225.1 Chloroflexota bacterium | reverse complement strand
CGTCGTCGATACGATCCGTGAGCCAAACGGGGGTATCAGGCGACGCCGTGAATGCAAGTCATGCGGCAAACGGTTCAGTACCGTGGAACGCATTATGGATACCCTGCCGCTCGTAGTCAAACGGGGCGGCCGCCGGGAAGCGTTCAACCGCGACAAAATCCTGCAGGGCATCCGCACGGCCTGCGCCAAGCGACCGGTTTCCGCCGACGATATTGACCGGCTGGTGGACCGGGTGGAGGCGCAGGTGCTGGCGATGAACAAAGCGGAAGTATCCGGTCGCGACATTGGCGATATGGTGCTGAACGGATTACGCGGGCTGGACGAAGTAGCCTATATCCGCTACGCCAGCGTATATCTCCATTTGAAAGACCTGGAAAGTGTGAAGCAGGAGATTGAGAAACTGCTTGCCGAGCGTTAGTGCGAAATCCTGTTTGATTAGAACGAGGAAGAAAACATGCTGGATGCGATCGAAACCAACCAACAGACCGACCCCAACCATCTGAACGAACTGGGCGAGAAGATATTTCTCGATCGGTATGCGATGAAAGATATGACGCGCACGACCCTGACGACAGGCGACACCGTGGTCGTTCTCGTCGATCCGCGCACGAACCAGCGCGAGATCGGCGTCGTGGCTTCGCTGGACAACGGGAATGTCACTGTCGAACTGCGCGATGAGTCCATGATGACAGTGGCCCTGGAGCATGTCGATAAGCCAATCGAGACTCACCCGGCGCAGATGATGGACCGCGTGTCGCGCGGCATCGCGGCGGTGGAAAAAACCCCGGAACTGCGCGAGACATGGGCGCGTAACTTCCGCTCGATCATGGAAGGGTGGAAGTTTGTCCCGGCGGGCCGCATCCTGACCGCCGCCGGCAGCGATCAGCAACTCACCTACTACAACTGCTATGTCATCCCAAACCCGGCCGATTCGCGCGCCGGGATCATCGCAACGCTTTCGCAGATGACGGAGATCATGTCGCGCGGCGGCGGCGTGGGCATCAACCTGTCATCGTTGCGGCCGCAGCACGGTTACGTGCGCGGCGTCAATGGCCGTTCCAGCGGCGCGGTCTCATGGGGCGGGCTGTACAGCTTCGTGACCGGGCTGATCGAACAGGGCGGCAGTCGTCGCGGCGCACTGATGCTCATTCTGAATGACTGGCACCCCGATATCCTCTCCTTCATTAACAGCAAGCGCATTGCAGGCAAAATCACCAACGCCAATATCAGCGTGGCCGTGTCCGATGCCCTGCTGGAAGCGGTAAAGGTTGACGGCGACTGGGACCTGGTTTTCCCGGACACCGCACATCCGGACTATAACGAGGTGTGGGACGGAGACCTGCGCAAATGGACCGACAGCGGGCGCCCGGTCGTCCGCCACAAGACGCTGAAAGCGCGCGAGGTATGGAACAGCATCATCGAGAGCGCCTGGGCCAGCGCCGAGCCGGGCATCTTTTTCAACGACCGCTACAACCGCATGAGCAATTCCTGGTACTACTCGCCCATCATCTGCACGAATCCGTGCGGTGAGCAGGGTTTGCCGGCGTGGGGCGTGTGCAACCTGGGTGCGGTCAACCTGGCGAAATTCTATAAGAATGGCGACGTGGACTGGGACGGGCTGGGTCAGACCGTGCGCTATGCGGTGCGCTTCCTGGATAACGTGATCGATGCGACGCCGTATTTCTACAACGAGAACCGGGAACAGCAACTGAAGGAGCGGCGCGTCGGATTGAACACGATGGGCGTGGCGGAATTGATGATCCGCCTGGGCATCCGATACGGCGGCAAGGAGTCTTCGGAATTCCTGGATCGGCTGTACGAGTTCATCGCCGTCAACGCCTATGAAGCCTCGATTGGGCTGGCCGAGGAGCGCGGTTCCTTTCCGGCTTTTGTAGCCGACAAATTCCTGCAGAGCGGTTACATGCAGGCGATGCCGCAGAAAATCCGGCAGGCGGTGGCCCAGAAAGGCATTCGCAACGTGACGTTGTTGACACAGGCTCCTAACGGCACGATTGGCACTATGGTCGATACTTCCACCGGCATCGAGCCGTTTTTCTCATGGACTTATTTCCGCAAGTCGCGCCTGGGTCTGCATGAACAGAATGTCGCTGTGGTCGAGGAGTGGAAGGCCGAACATCCCGGCCAGGACCTGCCATCCTATTTTGTCACCGCCATGGATCTGGCGCCTGAGGATCATGTGCGCGTGCAGGCGGATATCCAGCGCTGGGTGGACTCCAGCATCAGCAAGACATGCAATCTGCCGAACAACTATACCGCCGAGGACGTGCGTTCGCTCTACGAGTTGATGTACGAGCTGGGCTGCAAGAGCGGCACCGTATACCGCGACGGCTCCCGCGATGAGCAGGTGTTGATGCTCAAGGACGACAGCGCGGGTAAGGCGGCGGAAAAGCCGGCTGCCGAGGCGAAGCCCAACCAGAAAATCTTCCGTTTTGAGCATGCGGTGGAGCCGTTGCCGGCGCAGCGCAGCGGGACGACCATCAGCAAGCATACGTCGCTGGGCACGGTGCACACCACGAGCAACCACGACGAGAACGGCGAGCCGTTCGAGGTGTTTATTACCATTGGCAAGGCCGGCAGCGACCTGCAGGCCGACGCTGAGGCGCTTGGCCGTCTGGTGTCGCTGATGTTGCGCATCGCATCGCCCTTGACGCGCCGCGAGCGCATGGAACTGATCATCTCGCAACTGGAAGGCATCGGCGGTTCGCACTCCGTAGGCATGGGACCGAACCGCATCCTGTCGCTGCCCGATGCGCTGGCCAGCACCCTGCGCGAGATGTACTTCAAAAAGGAAGACGCCGAGCAGTTGCCGCTGCCGATTATGAGCACTGCCCCGCCACAGCAGGATGCCGGGCACCAGGATGGTTTGAACGAAAGCGGACACATCAGCCCGGGCGGTAAACTATCGGGGGCCGACCTGTGCCCCTCGTGCGGCATGGGCACCTATGTCCGCTCCGAGGGCTGCCGGAAGTGCCTGTCGTGCGGCTATTCGGAGTGTTGACCCGCGGCTATGGCCTTACTCGACAGCGATTTATCCTGGCTTGCTTCCGAGGTGCGCGACGACCCGGACACTGCGCAGCGGATACTTGAGGCGCTTACCGGGCGCGTCCAGACGCTGCAGCGGCAGACGGACGAGTTGCGCGCCGAGATTGCCCTCTTGAAGTGCACCGGCGGCCAGCAGGCCTCTGTCGAGCAGGTGCAGCGCCTGAAAACAAGCCTGCGCGACATCCGCTCGCTGGCCGAACGCAAGGGGCTGAATCGCGACGTGATCTCGATGCTTTCGTTCAGCGGGCATGGTGTCCAACTGGCCGCGCCGGCGCCGATCGAACAGACGATGACGCTGTTGCTCAGCACCGGCGATTCGCTTGATGCGCAGAAACCGCTCTACCTGGCCAGCGGCACCTGGTTCGGTGCACTGCTCGTGGTCACCTCGCAGGTGCGTTTTGCGGCGGTCGACGGGCTGAGCCTGCGTTACAGCGAAAAGCTGGACTGGAGCGATGCCCATCCAGTCAGCGGGCTGGGGTTGAGGCGTGCCGAGCGTGTGGAAGGCGTTTGCGCGCTGGATGATCTTCATCCGCCGCAGGCGATTTTGCTGGTTACGCGCCAGGGTTGGGCGCGGGTCATGTCATGGTCGCACGTCGAGACCGTTCTGCTCAGCGGCCAGTCGATGGCGCTGCCTGGCACAGGCGACAGCCCGGTGTGGATTGGGCCATGCGAGCCGGATGCCGATATCCTGCTGCTGACGCGCAATGGCCGCTGGACACGCTTCCCGGTGGGGATGATTCCCAGTATCGGTTGCTCTGGCGCGACGCTGGATTATGGCGACGATGTCGTCTCGGCCGTAGTGCTGCAGAGGCAGCACCCTGCAGCGGCAGTCTGGTTTATCGGTTCCGACGGTTCGCTCTTTGCTGTTGCAGCAGGGGGGCTGCCGGCGCATAAAAAACCGGGCGGCAAACCCGCGCCGCTTGCCAGGCGATTCGTCGGGCAGGCCTGTTACGCCGTAGGGGAACGCAAGAATGAGCTGGTCGTGCTGCTGACCGGGCAGGGCGACCTGCATGTCGTCGGCATGCGAGGCCTGCCCGTTGCAGCAAAACCATCCGAAGCACAACCGCTCAAAGTTTCATCGCAGCGCATCATCGCTGCGACGCTGCTGTAATGAACCTGGATTGATTCCACTTCCCTGACAGGAGTGCGGTCGCGATGCATCTGGGTATTGACTTCGGCACAACGAACACCGTCGCCGCCACCATCGGGCCGGATGGCGCCCCGCTGGTGCTGCCGCTTGATCCGGATGGAGCCGGCTTGAGCACTTTGCGCACCTTGCTGTATGTAGAGCGCGACGGCGAGATACACACCGGCGGCGCGGCGGTGCGGCTGCAACGCGCCCAGAACGTCGGCCGGCTGCCTCGTTTTGCCAAAGCCTGGGTGGGCGTCATCGACATAGAATTGGGCGATGCGGTCGTCAAAGGCTACAGCATCCCCGGTGGCGCCATGTCTGTTGAAGTCTTCGCCGATGTCGACGCCGATGCGCCGGGCCGCCTGCTGCATTCGCTCAAAGGGCCCCTGGCGACGGAGTACAGCGGCACCAGGCTCTTCGACCGCGAGTACACGCTGGAGCAGCTCATTGCCGAATTCCTGAAGCGCGTCCGCCTGCGCATTGAGCAATTGACAGGCCGCGAGGTGCAGGATGCGGTATTCGGCCGCCCGGTTCATTTCGCGGGTGCGACGACAATTGCTGACAGCGACCGCGCCCGGCAACGCCTGCAGCGCGCCGCTGAACTGGCGGGCTTTACACGGGTTGTCTTCGAACAGGAGCCGATAGCGGCAGGGCTGGCATTCGGCGTGCAGCACTCGATGCCGCCGGGCAGCCATGCGCTGGTTTTCGATTTCGGCGGCGGTACGCTTGATATTGCCGTCCTGCGTGTGCAACCAGGGGGCGACCAGCAGGTGCTGGCGACCGGAGGAGTCGGCATCGCCGGCGACCATTTCGATCAGGCGATCTTCCGCCGGGCGCTGTTGCCGTGGCTGGGTGAGGGCGTGTTGTGGGGGCCGCAGAAACTCCCCTTACCCTCGCATCTGCTCGATGCCCTGGGCGACTGGCAGGATGTCGTCGCGCTGTGCAATGCGCCGACACTCGCTTTCCTGCGCCAGGTCCAGTCCGACTGCAGCAGCCCTATCCGTATTTTCGCGCTTGAGGATTTCGTATTCAGGGGCTATGCCTTTGACCTGTACGAGCGTATCGAGCAATGCAAGGTGTCGCTGTCCACCGATCGATTCGGCATCGTCAGTTTCGACGAAGAAGCGTTATCGATCTGGCAGCCGTTGACGCGCCGCCAGTTT
>JAKALH010000233.1 GCA_021813225.1 Chloroflexota bacterium | reverse complement strand
CCGCGCTCGCTGCGCGAGGCTTCATTGGGCCTGGGCGCGCCGGAGTGGAAGACGGCGCTGGGCGTCATGCTGCCGGCGGCGCTCACCGGCGTGGTCACGGGGCTGATGCTGGCGATTGCGCGCGTATCCGGCGAGACGGCGCCGCTGCTGTTCACGGCCCAGGGCAGCAATGTGATGTCGACGGCTCTTGATAGACCGATCGCCACGCTGCCGCTCACGCTGTTCAAATACGCCATTGACCCCGACAGGGTGCGCAACGGCCAGGCCTGGGCCATTGCGCTGATCATCGTGGTGATGGTGCTGGCGCTGAATATCGGCGCGCGCATCATCGCCAGCCGCCGCACCCGCTGAGATCAACCTGCATAGAATAGAGTTGGAGACGCCGAGATGACGCAACAGAGTGTATTCGCCGCGACCGCGCCCGTTGCCAGGGTGGACGCCGATCGGTCCATCCATGCGCCGGCGGATGCGCTGAAGATGAAAACGGAGGGCCTCTCCATCTATTACGGCTCGTTCCGCGCGGTTGCGGAAGTCACACTGCCCGTTCAGGACCACAAGATCACCGCCATCATCGGGCCGTCGGGCTGCGGCAAGAGCACGCTCATCCGCTCGCTCAACCGCATGAACGACCTGGTGCCAGGCTCGCACATCGAGGGGCGTATCACCCTGGACGGCGAGGACCTGTACGCGCCCAGCGTCGACGTGGTGGACGTGCGCCGGCGCATCGGCATGGTGTTCCAGCGCCCCAACCCGTTCCCGAAATCCATCTACGACAACGTGGCGTTCGGCCCGCGCCTGTACGGGCGCATCTCGAAGACGGAACTGGACGGTGTGGTGGAGAGCAGCCTGCGCCGCGCCGCGCTGTGGGACGAGGTGAAGGACAAGCTCAAGCAGTCCGGCATGGCGCTGTCCGGCGGACAGCAGCAGCGCCTGTGCATCGCCCGCGCCATCGCCGTCGAGCCGGAAGTGATCCTGATGGACGAGCCGGCCTCGGCGCTCGATCCGGTCGCCACCATCAAGATCGAAGAGCTGATGCAGGAACTGAAGAAGGACTACGCGATCGTCATCGTGACGCACAACATGCAGCAGGCGGCGCGCGTGAGCGATTTCACCGCCATGATGATGATGCGCCCCGACCGCGCCGGCGAGATGATCGAATTCTCCGACACGCAATCGATCTTCACCAAACCGAAGGATAAGCGCACCGAGGACTACGTCAGCGGGAGGTTCGGCTGATGGGGGGCATGGCGTCCTCAACCTATCGCAGCCTGCTCGATCGCGACCTGGGCGTGATTCGCGACGATGTCCTGCGCCTGGGCAGCCTGGTGGACGAACAGTTGCAGGCGTCCGTCCGGGCGCTGCAGGAGCGCAATCTGGACGCCGCGCGCCAGGTGATCTCCGCCGACGAGCGCGTCAACGCGCTGCGCTACAAGATCGAAGAGGAATGCCTGGCCACCATCGCCACCCAGCAGCCCGCCGCCGGCGACCTGCGCCGCATCATCACGGCCATGCACATGGCGGTGGAACTGGAGCGCATGGCCGACCATGCCAGCGGCATCGCCGGCATCGTCATCCGCATCGGCAACGAGCCGCCCCTGAAGCCGCTCATCGATATCCCGCGCATGCAGGTGGTCACCTCGGAGATGCTGCAGTCGGCGCTGGACGCCTTCGTCCGCATGGATGTGGGGCTGGCGCGCGCCACTGTGCTGCGCGACGACGAAGTAGACGCGCTGTATAACCAGGTGCTGCGCGAACTGCTGACCTACATGGCGCAGGATAAGAAGACGATTGCGCGCGCCATGTACCTGCTGTGGGTGGCGCATAACCTGGAGCGCACGGCGGACCGCGCGACCAACCTGTGCGAGCGCATCATCTTCGCCGTCACCGGCGAACTGGGCGATTACAAACCGGCCAAACAGCCGCCCAGCCCGCCCGGCACAGCATCCAACCACGACTGACACAGTACTACGATGATATCCGCATTCGATCTTTCAGACCGCTATAGGTTTTAAGTATGCCTGTCGTATTGCTGGTCGAAGACGAAGCCACACTGCTGGGGCTGGTCGCGCAGCATCTGGAGAGCGAGGGCTTCAGGGTGATTCAGGCGTCCAACGGCGACACGGCGCTGGAGCTGGCGCGCCGCGAACAACCCGATGTGTGCGTGTTCGATGTCATGCTGCCGGGGCTGGACGGGCTGTCGCTGTGCCGTATCCTGCGCAAGGAGTCCGAGGTGCCCATCATCCTGCTCACCGCGCGCGGCGCCGAGATCGACCGCGTGATCGGGCTGGAGAGCGGCGCGGACGACTACATCGTGAAACCCTTCAGCCTGCCCGAACTGGTGGCGCGCGTGCGCGCGGCGCTGCGGCGGGCGCCCAAGCCGCATGGCGACCGCCTGCTGTGCGGGGATGTGTCACTCGACCTGGCGGCGCGGCGCGTCTACCTGAGCGATCAGGAAGTCAAACTCAGCCATAAGGAGTTTGAACTCCTGGCCACGCTGATGCGCAACAAAGGCGCCGTACTCTCGCGCGAGTTCCTCATCACGCAGGTGTGGGGCTACGACTTCGACGGCGACCCGCGCACCGTCGACGTGCACGTGCGCTGGCTGCGCGAGAAACTGGAGAAAGACCCCTCTCACCCGCAGCGCCTGCAGACCGTGCGCGGGGTGGGCTACCGCATAGACTGAACAGTTTTGGGTCACGTTGCAGGAGCATCATCATGATACGTCTGACACGCAGGGTTTTCACGGATCTCGCCATCTGGATGATCGGGCTGGGTGTGTTGATGGGCATTGTGTTTCCCTTTTTTGTGACTGCCATGGGGCTTCCTGCCGCGGATGTGCTGACACTCGGTTTCTTTGCCGCTTCCATTGTGGCGGGGTGCATCGTCGGCGGGGCTAATATCGGTCTGGCGCGGATGGTGGTCGGCCGCCGTCTGACGCTGCTGGCCGGCCGGATTCGCTACGTCGAATCCAATCTGGAGGCAATGACCAAAGACGGCAACATAGACCGCTGCAAACCGGAAGATTGTTATATTGAGGTCAATTCCGATGACGAGATCGGCGACAGCGCTGCGGCGTTCAATCGCCTGGTGCAGACACTGGCGCAGTCGATCCAGACCGAAGGCGCGGTGCGCGCCTTCACCAGCATCATGTCCAGCCAGCTTGAGTTGAATGCCCTGACCGAGCAGGCCTTGCAGCAGTTGATCCAGCATACCCATGCGGACGCGGGCGCGATTCTGATTGAAAATGACGGCGAGATGAGCGTCGCCATCTCGAACGGCATTCGCGGGCCGCAGGCGATGTGCGCCAGCGATCATGTCCGGCGCGCGCTGCGCACGGAACAGATGCAGCGAATTGAAGTGCCCGGCGACGTGGCGGTAGAAGGCGTGCTGACCGATTTCCGCCCGCGCGAGGTGCTGGTCGATCCGCTCTTTTACAAAAGCGCCGCGCTGGGGGCGATCATACTGGCAAGCGCAGCCGGTTTCAGCGGCGATGATTTGAAAAGGCTCAATCTGTTTCGACAGGGTCTGGCGCTGGCATTGCACAACGCGCTCACGCACGACCGCATGCAGCGGCTGGCCGCTCTGGATTCGTTGACAGGAGTCTTCAACCGGCATTTCGGGACCATGCGACTGCGCGAGGAATTCGGGCGCGCCATACGCATCAATTCACCCCTGGCGCTATTAATGTTCGACCTCGATCATTTCAAGAGCATCAACGATACCTACGGACACCATATCGGCGATCGATCGCTGGCGCAGGTGGTCAGGGCGGTGCGTTCGGTGCTGCGCGAAGGCGATGTTCTGGTGCGTTACGGCGGCGATGAGTTCTTCGCCATTCTGCCGGCGGCGTCGCGCGAGGATGCCGCGCACATCGGAGAGCGCGCCCGCCGCGTCGTAGAGGACACGCCGCTGCATGATGGCGAGCAGGTGATCCGCATCACCATCAGTGTGGGCGGCACGGCGTATCCTGATGCCGACGCCGCCAGCGGCGCTGATCTCATCCAGCGTGCAGACAAGGCGCTCTATGCCGCCAAGGAAGCCGGGCGCAACTGCGTGGTTGTGGCGTGAACCCTGTCCGCTTGAGTGATAGAGACGTACGGGCAGGCCTGTGTGCCTGCCCAATACTGCGCGTGCCCGCCCCATTGAGCGATAGAGACGTACGGGCAGGCCTGTGTGCCTGCCCGATGACGGGGAAGGCCGACACACGGGTCGGCCCGTACGAGCAGGCCCGTGTGCCTGCCCAATACTGCGCGTGCCCGCCCCATTGAGCGATAGAGACGTACGGGCAGGCCTGTGTGCCTGCCCGATGACGGGGAAGGCCGACACACGGGTCGGCCCGTACGAGCAGGTCTGTGTTTGTCTCTGACTTCCCCTTACTTACGCCGTCTGCACAACCCGCACATTCGGCAAGCCGCCGCCCGCATATCCCAGCCACAGGCGCGCATTGGCGCCGCCGTCGTCGTTGACCAGCGCGCGCCCCAGCAGGACGCGCTCCGGAGTCAACGGCAACTCGCGGATGCGCCTGCCCGTTGCATGGTACACGGCGTTAGCCAGCGCCGGCGCCACGCCCAGCATGCTGGGTTCGGCCACGTTCTTGGCGCCGTATGGCCCCAGCGCGAACGGCGCCTCGACGAAGGTGGCATCGATGGTCGGAACGTCCATCGCTGTGGGGATGATGTAGTCGTCAAAATTGACGTTGTGGATGTAGCCGTGGTTGATTTCCACTTCCTCCATCAGGCCGTAACCCAGCCCCTGCGCGATGCCGCCGTAGAGCTGTCCATAAGCGCCTTCGGGGAACAGCACCTTGCCGATGTCGTGCGCAGCCCAGATGCGGTCGGCGGTGACCTTGCCGGTGCCGGTGTTCACCGTCACTTCCACGATCTGCGCACCGAAGGTATAGCCCACGTACGGCACGCCCGTGCCTTTCTCGAAATCCCAGTGGATGGTGGGCATCTGCCACTTGCCGTGCGCCGACAGCACAAAGCCTATGCGGCGCGCGTGCGCGGCGACCGCGTCGAAGGAGGCCGGC
This sequence comes from Chloroflexota bacterium, assembly GCA_021813225.1. Taxonomy (GTDB): domain Bacteria; phylum Chloroflexota; class Anaerolineae; order J036; family Brachytrichaceae; genus CAIXPS01. The sequence goes on along the minus strand of JAKALH010000233.1, from coordinate 342 downwards.
TCCTCGTCCGCGCCGATGAACATCTCGCCGTCGCGCACGATCTGCCCCGGTGCGCACTTCAGCAGGTCGGCGGCCGCCCAGTTGAGCAATTGAACGAGTTTGTCCGCGGCGACGCGCGTGGCGTTGCCTCCCACCACCGAGGCGCGGCTGGCGACCGTCGGGCCGGAGTCCACTGCGGTTTCCGTGTCGGTCAGCAGCACGCGAATGCGCTCCGGGCGCACACCCAGCGTTTCGGCGGCGAGCAGCGTGAAGACGGTGCGGCTGCCCGTGCCGTAGTCGGTCAGCCCATTGGTGAGCGCAATCGAGCCGTCCGGTTCGATGGACAGGGTGGCGTTGGCGAAG
>JAKALH010000232.1 GCA_021813225.1 Chloroflexota bacterium | reverse complement strand
AGCCTGGAACTCGGTTGCGGGGAGTTTACTGTCCTGCTGGGCAAAAGCGGCAGCGGCAAGAGCACTCTGCTGAATCTGATCGGGGGCATCGACGCGCCGACATCCGGCGAGGTTCGAATCGATGGCCGATCGATTACGCGGATGAGTGATAAAGAACGCACCTTATATCGACGCCAGCATATCGGCTTTGTATTCCAGGCATTCAACCTGATCCCCATGCTGACTGTCCTGGAAAATGTCATGCTCCCCGTGGAGCTTTCCAGCGATTCCTCCGCGCGTCATGCCGGGCGCAAGCGTGCGCTGGCGCTGCTGGATCAGGTGGATCTGAGTGACCGCCTGCGCACCTATCCCGACCGATTGAGCGGCGGCGAGCAGCAACGGGTTGCTATTGCGCGTGCGCTGGCAAATGATCCAGTCGTCGTGCTGGCCGACGAACCGACGGGCAACCTCGATGTGGATACCGGGAAAACGGTTCTCAACCTGCTCGATCAACTCACGCGCCGGGCGGGCAAGAATCTGGTCATGGTCACTCACAGCGAGGAGGTAATCGGCATCGCCGACCGAGTCCTGCGATTACGAGATGGGAAGATCATCGACAGCCGGCAGCCATGAACCGCGTCAACCGCCGTTTGAGTCATGAGAAATTCATCGGCGCCACGATCCTGGCTGCACTTCCGCGTGTTGTGCGGCGCAATTGAAATGTGCCTTGCAGATCCTCTCTGACAAGCGTCTCCACGATGCTCAGGCCAAGGCTGGGCGACTGCACACTGCCAGCCAGACTGCCGCGCCCATTATCGCGAACCTCGAGAGTCATGTCAGCTTCGCCGCGGTGCAGGTCGACGGTGATTCTGCCTTCGACGCGGTCGACGAAGGCGTGTTCCATGGCGTTCTGCACCAGTTCATTAGCGCACAGCGCTACCGCTGTTGCAGCGCGTGACGACAGCCGTATCTCATCGCCCGTGACCGAGACCTCCAGACGCTGGTCCGGGCGGGTCATATTGGCATGCACCAGACTGACCACGCGCGTGATGACATCTTTGACGTCCACCAGTCTGAATCCATCCTGAGCCAGGGCATCGTGGACAGCCGCAACGCTCATGATGCGGTTGATGCTCTCCTGTAAAACTTCCTTGGCGCTGACTTTGCGGTCATCGCTCATCTGCAGTTGCAGCAGCATGACGATGTTCTGAAGATTATTCTTCACGCGGTGGTTCATCTCACGGACGATAGCGGCGTTACCAATCAGGTGGGCATTCTCTATCGCAAGCGCAATCTGATTGGCCAGCGTTGTGCATAACTCCACCTGGGCCTGGCTGAAGTCCACCGCCAGATCGCTCCAAACATTCATGATGCCGATGGTGCGGTCGTGCACGGTTAACGGCAGGCACACCAATGCCGCCAGTCCAGCATCGGCCGCCCAGGCGGCATGCAGCGGCTGCATCTTGATACGCGCATCCGAGACGAGTACCGGCTCAGACAGCCGTTCGAGTGACAGGAAGGGGGGGCTGCTGACCGGCCAGGCCGGTTCATTGGGCACATCTGCGCGCTGGTCGTATACGGCGCGGGTAATATAGGCATTGTCGTTCTCGTCCAGAAGCATCAATTCACAGCGTCGTGAATTGACGGCACGCACCGCCATCTCTGCGACAACCCGCAGCGTTTCATCCAGGTATGCCGGCGCCAGTACGGCACGGCTGACTTCGGCGACTGCCGACAGTTCGCGCATCTTGTGTTCTGTTTTCTCAAATAGAATTGCGCGCTCCAACGCACCGGCGACCACATCACTGATCAGAGTGGCAAACTCTATCTCACCATCACTCCAGGTGTGTAAACGGTGCGTCTGGATATTGATCGCGCCAATCACGCGGTCCTGGCTGATCAACGGCACCGCCATGAGAGATTTGAACGGGCGCTCGCGCGTATTCGGGATCATATAGAAGCGCTCATCGTTCCACGCATCGCGAACCGATACGATCTGGTTATGCTGCGCCGCCCAGCCGGTCAGTCCCTGGCCCATCTTCAGGTAGGCATGATCAACGGAACTGGGATACAGCCCGGTCGTTGCCTTAAGTACCAGATTCTGTGTCGGCGTGTCCAGGAGGTATATGGATGCCGAATCTGCACGCATCGCCTTTGCCGTTGTCAGCACGATGGCATCGAGTACCGAGCGCAGGTCCGATGTGGCGTTGATCTGATGGAAGATGCCGCGTATGGCGTTCAGTTCGTTTGTGCGACGGCGTAACAACCCGCGTTCTTTCGGCACATTCTTAGCTATCGCCCTGGTTTTAGCTGGCTTTGTCGTAAGGCCGCCGTTCTGTAACAAGGTTTACCTTTACAGGTTGCAGTAATTGTAAACAAGTCGTGTGTATACTGACTGTGCCGTTCATCGAAAAGGAAATATATGAGTGATGCACTGGTTGGAATCATCATGGGGTCGAAGTCTGACTGGGAAACCATGTCGCACTGCGCACAGACACTGGACGAACTCGGCGTTCAGTATGAAGTGCGCGTCGTATCCGCACACCGTACACCGGATCTGATGTTTGAATATGCGGGAGCGGCGGAACAACGCGGCCTGCAGGTCATCATTGCCGGTGCGGGCGGCGCTGCCCACTTGCCGGGTATGGTTGCCGCGAAGACGAATCTGCCGGTGCTGGGTGTGCCGGTGCAATCCCGCGCTTTGAACGGGCTTGACTCGCTTCTGTCGATTGTGCAGATGCCGGCTGGCGTGCCGGTAGCCACTTTTGCAATTGGCAGGGCCGGGGCAATCAATGCCGCACTGTTTGCCGCATCAATACTCGCGCAGCAAAGCGCCGGCCTCAGAAAGGTGCTGGATCACTACAGAAGATCACAGACCGAAACCGTACTGGCGCATCCCGATCCACGCCAGTGATTTCGATTCAAAGATAAACAGCAAACACTGAGATGCGAAGCGACAGCCCTGGAATCGTTGTAGGTGTGCTGGGCGCTGGACAACTGGGTCGCATGCTGGCACTGGCGGGATATCCACTGGGTATGCGGTTTCGTTTTGCCGATGAATCGCCGGCAGCATCAGCGGCGATGCTGGCGCAGTTTTCGCTCTGTAGGTTCGATGATGTCGGATCGCTGGAAAATTTTACGCACGGCCTGCATGTCGTGACGTATGAATTTGAGAACGTGCCAGTCTCCTTGGCAGCCGCATTGGCTCGTGAAGTTGCTGTGTATCCGCCGCCGCGCGCGCTGGAGGTTTCACAGGATCGCTTGATTGAAAAGTGCTTCTTCAATGGCATGGGCATCCCCACGCCAGCTTTTCTGCCAGTCAACAGCAGAGACGAACTTGCTGACAGCGTCAGGCAGCTAAGTATGCCGGCTGTGCTCAAGACACGCCAGATGGGATACGACGGCAAAGGTCAGTTCATCATCAACACACTCGACGACGCAGACGCGGCCTGGGATGCAGTCGGCCGGAAACCCTTGATTCTTGAGGAGCAAATTGCATTCAGTGCAGAGGTCTCACAGATTTCAGTGCGTGATACCCAGGGGAATGTCGCCCATTACCCGCTGGTTCAAAACCAGCATCGCGATGGGCTGCTCCGCTATTCGGCGCCGCTGACTGGCGATGAATGGCCGGGTATCGGGCAGATACGCTCGCAGGCCCAGGATTACGCGCGGCGAGTGCTGACTGAGCTTGATTACGTGGGCGTGCTGGCGATTGAGTTCTTCGTAGCCGGCGATCGGTTGCTTGCCAATGAAATGGCGCCGCGTGTGCACAACTCAGGCCATTGGACTATCGAAGGCGCCGAGACCAGCCAGTTTGAAAATCACCTGAGGGCAATCTGTGGCTTGCCGCTGGGTTCAACAGCTTTGAACGGTCACAGCGCCATGCTCAATATCATTGGGCGTCTGCCGCATGTTCCCAGTGTGCTGGCCGAAAACGGCGTACATCTTCATCTGTATGATAAAGAGCCGCGTGCAGGACGCAAGCTGGGGCATATCACCGTACGCGCCGGGACGCCTGAACGGCGTGACGACCTGGCGCGTAGAATATTCGATCTGCTGCCGCAATAAACGCTCTCGTTGCCTCACCATTTGCGTTGGCGGCTGAGTTCCTTTCGCAATCGCCTGTACGAGTCGTATCTTGCGGCGCTGATATGGCCCGTCTCTACCTGCCTTTTAACCTCGCATCCAGGCTCATGCAGATGGGTGCAGTCGGAGAAGTCGCACCGGCCTACCAGCGGCGCGATTTCTCTGTAATAGGCGTCAAGTTCCTCAGCCTCGACATCCCAGACGGCGTAAGCGCGCAGGCCCGGTGTGTCGGCAATCCAGCTGTCGGAGTCCAACTGGAATAGCTGTGGCACTACCGTTGTGTGTCGACCTTTGCCGAGTAACTCACTTAGCGCACCGACTTCGGCATCCAGACCGGGCTTAAGACGATTGAGCAGGCTGCTTTTACCGACGCCGCTTTTGCCGGTAAGTACACTCAGCTTGCCGTGCAACGCTGCCTGCAGCGTATCGACCCCTTCGCCAGTTGCTGCGCTGGTATAGATGACCGGGTAGCCGATATGCTCATAGTCACGGAACAGACGCCGCGCTTCCTCTGAACTGATGATATCGGTTTTGTTGGCGCAGATGAGCACCGGTAACTGCTGCGCCTCAGCGCCGACCAGGTAGCGGTCGAGTAGCCGAGGAGTGAATGCAGGCTCGGCACAGGCAAATACGAATACCACCAAGTCGAGATTGGCAATGATGACCTGCTGTATCTCCTGTTCCTTTGTGGCGATAATCGGGTCCTTGCGCGCCAGCACCCGTCCGCGCGGCAATACTTCGATGATGCGGCCCTCAGCGTAACCTTCGCTGTAGACGAGTTCATATCTGACAAAGTCGCCTATCGCCAGCGCATCCTGTGTATGCTTCAGCTTTGTCAGGCGACCGGCCGCTCTACAGATAACCTGGCTGCCGTCGCGATTGATTACCGTGAAGAAACCACTGTGAGCTTTGATAACCTGACCTGTTCCAGTCGTCCGTGTCAGCGGGGGATGCGACATGTCGATGTATGACACTCAGGTTAATGAGTGACTTGTGCGTCGCGCGGCAGCGCGGAGAGCGGCAGTCCGAAGTAGGTTTCTACGATCTGACGCACCAGGGGGGCGGCAACAACCGAACCTTCGCCGGCGTTCTCAAGCATGACTGTAACGGCAATCTGTGGGTTATCGGCGGGCGCATAGGCAGTGAACCAGGCGAAGGGTTTATCGTTTGCTCCTGGCGCCTGCGCAGTGCCGCTCTTTCCGGCAACGACGAATTTCGTGGCGGCAGCCTTCTGCCTCGCATCAAGTGATTGACCCGGCACGATCTGACCATCTACGATGTAGTAGTCAAAACTGTTGAACCTGAAGGTCGTC
>JAKALH010000231.1 GCA_021813225.1 Chloroflexota bacterium | reverse complement strand
CCGATCTGCTGTACCCCATCACCATCCTGCAGAACGGCATCGGCAGCTTCGTCTGGTCGACGATGGGGTCATTGTCGGCCAGCAAAGTGGCGCCGCGCGAACAGGGCAACCTGGCTGGCGTGAACGCCGCACTGCAGAGCCTGATGGGCGTATTCGGCCCATTTGCGGCCGGCGCTGCGTTCGACCACATCATGCCCGGCGCGCCATTGCTGGGCGCAGCAATCCTGTTCGCTGCCGCGGCGCTGATCATGGCCGGCGTGAAGGTGAGCCGGCAGCCGCGGCCCTACCCTGCCAGTTGAGCGCCGCCGGTCAGGCGCTGTTGACCATCCAGCCGGAGAACTCGCGCAGGAAGGTGCGAAAGCCTTCCACATGCTGCGGCGGGAAGCCAAATTCGCGCGGCGCGCGCTCCAGCACGCGGTCAAAGCAGGCCAGCCACTCCTGGCGTCCCGCCTGGTCGATCACGAAAGGCAGATGGCGTGCGCGCAGCATGGGCGAGCCGTAGCGCTGCTGGTACAGCGGTGGGCCGCCCAGCAGACCGACGAAGAACGCCGCCGACTTGCGCGACGCGGCGGCCATGTCGGCCGGGAACATGCCCCGAATGGATGACTGCTCCAGCTCGCGATAAAACGCCTCAAGCATGGCGAAGATGCGTTCTTCGCCCATGGCAGCGTATATTTCGCGGCTGGGCGGTGCTACCCGCGGCGGGCCGCCCGGCGGCGTGTAGATGTTCCGGTCCGGTTTTTCATGCACCAGGCTATTATCGCCGCGCCAGGAGCGCCGTTCTGCCGCAATATCGGTTATGCTGTAGCGCATGATTCACCTGAAGTCGTTGCGGATCGAACGGCCGGCCACATGGCCGCAGCGCTTTCCGTTCAATGTGCCCATCGTGCAGAACCTGCAACAACTGGAGTTCGCCAATCCGGTGACTTTCTTCGTGGGCGGGAACGGCTCCGGCAAGTCGGCGCTGCTGGAAGCGCTGGCCTGCGCCATCGGGTCCATCACAGCAGGCAGCGAGAGCGTGAAAACGGATGCGACGCTGGCGCCGGCGCGCGAACTGGCGCAGCGCTTCCGTCTGACTTGGAGCCGCCGCACACAGAAGGGCCTGTTCCTGCGCGCGGAAGACTTCTTCGGCTACGTCACCCGCCTGAGCGTGCCGCGCGCAGAACTGGAACAGAACCTGAATGAAGTTGATAAGGAGTACGGCTCGCACTCCGAAACCGCGCGCATGTATGCGCGCATGCCGTTCGCCGGTGAACTGGCTGCGCTCGGCAACCGCCATGGCCGCGGGCTGGAAGCCTGCTCGCACGGCGAGAGTTTCCTTGAGTTCTTTCAGGCGCGCTTCATCCCCAATGGGCTGTACCTGCTTGACGAACCCGAAGCGCCGCTGTCTCCGAAGCGCCAACTGACCTTTCTGTCCTTGCTGCACCGCATGCTGGGCCAGAATGCGCAATTCATCATCGCCACACACTCGCCGATCATCATGGCTTACCCCGGCGCAGCCATACCGCACTTCAATGCCGGAAGCATTACACCGGTTGCGTACGAAGAACTGGAGCGCGTCTGGCTGACGAAGTCATTCCTGAACAATCCGGAGCGCTGGCTGCGCGAGTTGTTTGCGCAGGAACCGGAGACGTGAAGCGAATGGCGCAGGCACCGGCGGCCATGACTGCGCACGCGGCCAATCGCATCGGCACGCTGCGCGAAAGCTCTCTGCACGCAGCCCTGAAGGACTGGTATGCGCGCCCCGGCGACCGTTTCGAGGTCGATGTCGAGCATTCGATCATCGATATCGTGCGCGGCGACTTGTTGATCGAAATCCAGACGCGCAACCTCGCGGGCCTCAAACGCAAACTGCAGCGCCTGGCGGAAGGTCACACCGTGCATCTGGTCTACCCGATCGCGCGCGAGAAGTGGATCGTGCGGCTGGATGTGGATAACGAAACGACGCTCAGCCGGCGCAAATCGCCCAAGCGCGGGCGCATCGAACACCTTTTCATGGAGATGGTCAATATCGCCGTGCTGACCGCGCATCCCAACCTGTCGCTCGAAGTATTGCTCATCCGCGAGGAAGAGGTCTGGACGAAAGGCAAAAGCGAGCACAGGCGCAGTTGGCGACACGGCGGCTGGGCGCGTTACGACCGCCGCTTGATCGAGGTGGTCGAGCAGCGCATATTCCAGACGCCGGCGGCTTACCTGCCCCTGCTGCCCGACAGCCTGCCGGTCGAATTTACCAACCACCAGTTGGCGCACGCATTGGGACAGCCCGGCTACCTGGCGGAACGCATGTCGTACTGCCTGCGGCATATGGGCGTACTGAAGGTTGCCGGCAAACGCGGACACGCCTTCCTGTTCCGCCGGATTGAGTTGCCGGATGAACCTTAAATATCCGCGCGCCTCTACGGCTGATGTAAAGTAGCTTGACGGGTCGGAAAGAAAGGCTCTGAGCGGCGTATGCTCCAGGTATGCCACAAGGGAGTAAACCGACCGAGGTTCACAGGATCATTGTTATGCAAGGAGTTTGTCATGAACAAAATCGAACGTGTGCGCGCGGCGCTGGCCGGGGCCGAAGTTGACCGCGTGCCCGCCAGTTTCTGGTTTCACTTCCCTGACGAGCAAAAGCGCGGCGGCGCATCCATCCAGGCGCACCTGGATTACTATCGCGCGTCGAACATCGACTATCTCAAGGTCATGAACGAGCACCCTTACGAAACCGATATCGTCATCCAGTCTCCCGCCGACTGGCGGCGCGTGCGGCCCGCTCCGTTGAGTGCGCCGTTTTATCAGGCGCAACTGGACGAGATCAAAGGCATTGTCGACGCCGTCGGCAGCGAGTGCCTGGTCATTACGACTATCTTCGGCCCGTTTTCAAGCGGTAACGCAGCCGGCAACGCCATGGTCGCGGCACACCTGAAAAAAGACCCGGCGTCCGTGAGTCAGGGACTGGCTGCCATTGCCGAGAGCCTGGCCGGCTTTGCTGTGGCGTGTATCGAAGCCGGCGCGGCAGGCATCTACTACTCGGCGCAGGGCGGCGAAGAGAATCGCTTCAGCGCAGAGGAGTTCGCCGGTTACGTGAAACCGCACGACCTGACGGTGCTGAATGCGATCCGGGGACATGGCGAATTCAACCTGCTGCACATCTGCGGCGACCACATGCGCCTGCCGCTGTATGCAGACTATCCGAGCCATGCCGTCAACTGGGCGGCCACAAAGCACAACCTGAACCTGAAACAGGGCTATAGCCTGTTCAAGCGCACGGTAGTCGGCGGCCTGAATGATCGCGGCGTGGTCGTGGCCGGCCCGGCTGCACAGATACGGGATGCAGTGCACCAGGTGCTCGACGACTTCGGCCGCCATGCGCTGATGATCGGGGCTGACTGCACCTTCCCCACCGACATCGACGTGAGGCACATCCGTACCGCCGTCGAGGCGACCGTATAAGCCAACCGGCAAACCCTTGCGAAGACCGCAGGTTTTCGCAAGGGTATGAGGGCAAACACGCAGGTTTGCCCCTACGCAATTTGCCATATGAAGACTCGTTACGGCGCAACACTGAAACGAGTGTAGCCGACCAGCTTCCCGCTGGAGGTCGTCGCCGTGACGCGGATGGTGTAGCGCCTGCCCGGCGAAAGTCCTTCTATGCCCCACTGGGTCAACTGGTCGTTGACGACCGGGCTGAGATGCGGCCCGCTGATCCACTTCCACTGGCTGGGGTTGTCGCCCTCGCCCCACTCCACCTGATACGAGATAAACCCGGGCGGGTTCACCGTGCCGCGGATGGACAGCAGGCCGCGCGTGAGCGTACTGCCGTCGGATGGCTGCGAGATCGATATGTCGCCCTGCTGCGCGGAGACCGGCTGGTTGAGCAGGTTTTGATCTTTGGCCTGCACCGCGCGCTCCACGGCGGCATCCGGCGGCAACGGCCCCTGGCCCGCCTTGAACACTTCCTTACGCCGATGGTTGGCCGGGCAGTCGGGCGTCGGGATATGCCCGCCATCGGTGCAGATCTCGACTTCGATGATGCCCGGCGGGCGCGTGAAGTTCTTCACCGGCGTGCCCTCGGACGCCTTCTCGATGATGTCGTGCCAGATCGGCGCCGCGCCGGTCACGCCGGTGACACCCTGCATCGATGAGTTGTCGGTGTTCCCGACCCACACCCCGACGACCAGGTCGGGCGTATAACCCACGGTCAGATTGTCGCGGAAGTCATTGGTTGTGCCCGTCTTGACCGCCGTGGGACGCGAGGTCTTCAGCGGGCTGTTATACCCGAACGATGGCGCGCGCGCGTTGTTATCGCTCAAAATACTCGTCATCAGATAGGTGTATTGCGGGGGGATCACCTGCGTCCCCTGGTTCTCCTGCAGATAATCGCGCACGACCTGGCCGTCGGCCAGCGTCACGCGGCTGATGGCCGTCGGCGTGATATAGACGCCGTTATCGGCCAGCACAGCGAAACCATTGGTCAGGTCCAGCAGGCGCGTATCGCCGCCGCCCAGCGTGAGCGCCAGGCCGTACTGGTCGCTGGGCGGAAAATGAATGCCCACGCGATTGGTCATGGCGAGAAAATTCGGCAGCCCGACGAATTCCAGGGTCTTGACGGCGGGGATGTTCATACTGCGCGCCAGCGCATCGCGCAGCAGCATCGGGCCGTGGAACCGCTCGTCGTAGTTCTTTGGCGTGTAAACCTGCCCGTACTGGTTGGTGAACTTCGTGGGCACGTCCCAGAGCAGTGTGGCCGGCGTGTAGCCTTTCTCGAAGGCGGCGATGTAGTTGAACGGCTTGATGGCCGAGCCGGGCTGGCGCAGGGCCAGGGCGACGTTGACCTGTCCCCTGATTGCGACGTTGTTGAAGTCGGCGCTGCCGACCATCGCCAGAATTTCGCCGGTGTGCGGATTGATGACGACGGCGGCGCCGTTGTCCACATGCTTGCCGGCCAGCTTAGCGATCTGTGTGCGGACGGCCTGTTCGGATATCGACTGAATGCGCGGATCAAGCGTGGTGTACACGCGCAGACCGGTGCGATACAGCCCATCCGCGCCGAAATCCTCGTCGAGTTTCTGGCGCACATACGTCATGAAATGCGGTGCTACGTTCGAGATATTATTAGTCACCGGGACACTAAAGGTGCGATTGGCAATCTCGGCCTCCGCCGGGGCCACCTGGCTGTCGGTGATGTAGCCGGCCTGCACCATCAGCCGCAGAACGGCCTGCTGGCGGCGCAGCGTATTCGCTTTGTTCGCGACGGGGTCCCACAGCACAGGCGACTGCGGTATACCGGCCAGCATCGACGCCTCGGCCAGGTCCAGTTGCGAAGCGGGCTTGCCGAAGTAGGTTTCGGCGGCGGCTTCGATGCCGTATGCCTGGTTCGCGTAGTAAATCTCGTTCAGATAGATTTCAAG
>JAKALH010000230.1 GCA_021813225.1 Chloroflexota bacterium | reverse complement strand
CATCCCCACAGGGCTGTAGGCGCCGCGTGCCTGATCGCAACCTGTCCCTTTTAGCCTGTCTGTTACGCCATGCCATGACTGGCTGAACCGCGTATGCCGCTGTGGCGGAACGGCGCTTATCCAACCTCGTGCGGCGCGCTAACCTGTTCGTGGGATCGCGGCAAACGTTCAGCCGCGCTTCTCGATTCGTGGTGTCGAGGTGTGAGTATGAGCGAGCATAAAGGCGTACTGTCTCCCACGCTGCGCGACCTGCTGCCGCAGGAAGCGCAACAGTTGTATGTCAAGTCGTATGAGCAGGCATGGGAGCAGTATGACCCGCAGCGGGATGGGCCGACCACTCGCGAGGCCGTATCGTCGCGCGAGGCGTGGTCGGCCGTGACGCGCGAATTTGTGCAGGACGACGCGACGCATCAGTGGCATCGCAAAGGCGAGCCGGCGGTCGCCGCGGTCGCGCCGAAGAACCGCGGCGCGGCGGGATTGATCAAGAGTATATTCCGGCGCAGCAGTTGAGCGCGCCGCTCCTGCCCGCAGGGCGCTGAACGGCATATTGCAGGTATCGCGATTCCGCTTAGGCGGAACAGGCGCGTTCGCACTTGCCGCCGGTGCGCCAGATGGATAGTATTTTCGGCGGAAAATACCGGTTAAGCTCGCATTGATATCTGGTGGGCCATAAACGGGTGTAACGGCGGCCGAACAGGCGAAGCCAGAGAGGATACAGGATGACGTACTGGATCGATGAACTGAATAACCCGTCGAGCGTGGAACGCCGGCGCGCGCGGATTGTGTTGATAGAAATGGGCCAGGATGCCGTGCCCGGGCTGGTAGCGGCATTGAACGACCCGCACGTGCAGGTGCGCCAGGAAGTAGTCAAAGCCCTGGAAGCTATCGGCGGAGATGCCGCCGCGCGCGGCCTTGTCGGCGCGCTTGAAGATCAGGATGTCGGTATCCGCTGGCTGGCCGCCGAGGCGCTGGGCGAACTGGGCACTGCCGGCCTGAAACCCGTGCTGGAAGCGCTGGTGCACGACAATGGTATGAGCTGGCTGCGGGAAGGCGCCAAGCACGTCCTGCATTTTTACAAGGGCGAACTGAATAAACCGCTTGAACAACTGCTGAGCGCACTGGATAACAGCACCATCACCGAGGCGCTGACGTGGGATGCCGGCGTGGCGCTGCAGTCGCTAGGCGCCATGAACCGGCAGGCCCAGGCCGAAACCCTGCACGCCTGGAAGTAATCCTCCCTGCTGCATAAACGCTGCTTCGACGCGGCCGCTGTACCGCCCCGCAGCGGGCTATGCGCCGCCGGCTGTCTCTATTCGCCGCTATTGCCGGGCAGAGCGCCAGCCAGGATTTGACGATTTGCCCTGCTGGGGGTACAAGCAGGTGCACCAGAGGTAATGCCGCAAACCGGCTGAACACACAGGAGGTGCCCATGATTCTGCTGCAGATCTACTTCGAAGTCGCCCCGGAGCAAACCGGCGCATTCGAGCGCATGTACGAGACGGTCTACGCGCCCGCGCTGAGAAAGCAGGCCGGTTACCAGCGCTCCAGCCTGCTGCGCGTGTTTCCCCTGCAGGTGAGCGTCGAAATCGGGGCGGCATCCGACCCTTTCAACTACCAGATGGAACTGGTCTTTGACAGCGAGGAGAATCGCCGTCGCTGGGCTGGCAGCGCCGACCACCGCGCAGCCTTTCCGCAGGCTCAGGCGCTGGCGGGCCGGGTGGCCTGGCGCGGTTACGATATCGCCGCCAGCGACACGGCCGTCTGACTCATTTCATATCAGGTATATCGAAAGGAGCGCATTCACCATGATAGAAGTGTTTGAGAACGATCTGAAAGCATTGCTCGATCCTTCGCAGGAACCGGCCTGTATTTCACAGGGTTTTCAGTTCACGGAAGGGCCGGTGTGGGAGCGCACGAATCGCTGCCTGTACTTCTCGGATATTCCGGCCAACACCCTGTACCGCTACTCGGAACAGGCGGGTTTCACGGTGCGGCGCAAACCCAGTTTCCACTCCAACGGCATGACCATCGATCAGCAGGGGCGCATGCTGGTTTGCGAGCATGGCACCCACCGCGTCACGCGCGAAGGGAGCGCCGGCATCGAGGTGGTCGCCGAGAGCTATCGAGGCGATCCGTTGAATTCGCCGAATGACGTCATCGTTGCCGGCGACGGCTCGATCATCTTCACCGACCCGCACTATGGCCTGGAGGACGGCCTGGGCGGCCCGCGCCGGCAGGTGCTGCCATTTCGCGGCGTATATCGCCTGGCGCCGGGCGCGACCGAACTCACGCTGCTGGTCGACGACTTCACCGCGCCGAACGGGCTTGCGCTGAGCCAGGATGAACGCACGCTGTATATCGACGACACGATTGGCATGCATCTGCGTGCCTTCGCCATCGGCGACGGCTGGAAGTTGAAGAACGGTCGGGTGCTGTTCGACTTCCCGCGCGGCGCGGACCCCGGCGTCCCTGACGGCATGAAGCTGGACGAGAAAGGAAATATCTGGTGCACCGGCCCGTACGGCGTGTGGGTGGTGTCGCCGTCCGGCGCGGCGCTGGGCTGCATCCATATGCCGGAAGTGACCGCGAACCTGAACTGGGGCGAAGAAGATGGGCGCACGTTGTTCATGACCGCCAGCACCGGCGTGTACCGTTTGCGCACGCTGGCGCGCGGGCGCTACATCGGCGGCTAGGTCCGTCGCCGGTGCGCGCGTCAGATTATTAACACGATATGAATCCCCGCGATCTCCGCGGGGATTTTCATTTCGATGCTCGTTGGCTGCCGCATTTTCCCTTAGCGACCCCAAGCACTTCGTCCTGAAGCCAGCCCCAAAGAACGGGTGAGGCTCTGCTTGTAGATTGCAGGGGCAACCAACTCGGGTTGCCCTTGCCGCCGTCCGGGCAAAATCCATCGTCGTATGATCGCCCCCGCATGCCGGTTTCGGCGGGTGCATTGACGCCCGTGCCGATTCTGGCTATTATGGCGCGACACCATCAGCAGCCGGCTGTTACGGGAGGAGTTTCCATGGCGTCGATGACGAATCCGAGTCTGAATTTCCCGCTGGTCGATTCGCATGTGCATCTGTGGGATCCCGCTCATTTCCGCATGGCGTGGCTGGATCAGAATCCTCTGCTCAACCAGCCGTATGGCTTGAGCGAGTACCGCGCCCATACGGCGGGCATCGACATCGAAGCGCTCGTATACCTGCAGGTGGAGGTCGAGACGCCCTATGCGCTGCTCGAAGCGAAGTGGGCGGCCGACCGCAGCGCCGAAGACCCGCGCATCAAGGCAATCATCCCGTGGGCGCCGCTGGAATACGGAGAACGCTCGCGCGCCTTCCTTGACGCGCTGGCGCAGACCAGCCCGCTGGTCAAAGGCATCCGGCGCATTATCCAGTTCGAACCTGATATCGACTTCTGCCTGCGCCCCGACTTCGTGCGCGGCATGCGGATTCTGCCGGAGTATGGCTGGTCGTTTGATGTCTGCATCAACCACACGCAGATGGCGAGCACGATCGAGCTGGTGCGGCGCTGCCCGGATACGCATTTCATCCTCGACCACATCGGCAAACCCGATATCAAAGCGCATCTGCTGGACCCCTGGCGCGCGCAACTCAAGACGCTGGCGGGTTTCCCGAATGTCTGGTGCAAGATGTCGGGGCTGGTCACCGAGGCAGACCGCCAGAACTGGACGCGCGATGACCTGAAGCCATACATCGACCATGTGCTGACCTGCTTCGGGTTTGCGCGCACGGCTTTCGGCGGCGACTGGCCGGTGGCGTTTCAGGCGGCGCGCTATCCGGTCTGGCTGGAGACGCTTCTATGGGCCGTGCAGGGTTGCTCGGACGGCGAACGCCAGAGCCTGTTCCGCAACACCGCGCGCGAGTTCTACCGGTTGACTTAAGCGGCAGCACTGTCTGCGGCGTGTTTCCTCTGCTCCCGGTTGCGGGCTGGTTCCAATGCAGCGCGTGAACCGGGAGTTTTTCGGTCACCAATCCGAATCCCTCTGCACCGGCGTTACTTCTTTTGTACGTGTTGTGAATCCAATCCGGTCTGCTGTGCAGGAGGTGTGGGTGATGATGTCTGTAATAATGCGTATCACGATGGCGGCAGGCGCACTGCTCGCCGCAATCAGCCTGAGCGCGCCGCTGGCTCAGGCGGCTGGTCCCGCGGGCCCCACGACGGTAGCGGTCGCCGCGAGACCACTCGGCAATATCCTGGTCGATGCCAGCGGTTACACCGTGTACGTCTTTTTCCGCGATACCGGGGGGCAGAGCGCCTGTTACGGGCGTTGCGCGACCTTCTGGCCGCCGGTTTTGACCAATGGCGCGCCTGTAGCCGCCAATGGCGCCCAACAATGGCTGCTTGGCACGACCGCCCGCACCGACGGCACCACCCAGGTGACTTATGGCGGCAGGCCGTTGTACTACTGGTCAGGAGATAAGGCGCCGGGCGATATGAAGGGCCAGTGGGTGAACAACCTGTGGTTCGTCGTCGGTGCGGACAGTGGCCCGATCGGGAAGGTCGTGAGTTATGTGGGCAAGGCCAGGTCGGTGCTGGGTGATGTGCTTGTCGGTCCCGCCGGACGCACGCTGTACACCTTTGGCAAGGACAAACCCGGCGTCAGCAACTGTTATAACCAGTGCGAGATCAACTGGCCGCCACTGCTCTCAGATGTTGCGCCGCAGGCCAACGCCGGCGTGAGCAGCGGCATGCTGGGAACAACCACACGCAGCGATGGGAAGGTGCAGGTCACCTATGGCGGGAGTCCGCTGTATTACTGGGCGGGCGATATGGCGCCCGGCGAATGGAACGGCCAGGGCATCGGTAAAGTCTGGTGGATGATGGCCCCCGGCGGGACGAAGGTGGCGCGGGCCCTGCCGTCCTATGCCAGCCTGGGTGTGCGCAATACTCTGTATGGCCCGATTCTGACGGGGAACAACGGTTTCACGGTATATATGTTCGCCAAGGACGCCAACGGACAAAGCGCCTGCAATGATCAATGCGCCAGCATCTGGCCGCCCGTCATTACCGACCCGGCAATTGCCCCTATCGTCGGTACGGGCATTGATGCGAAGTTGATCGGCACCATCGTTCGCAAAGACGGCCGCACGCAGGTGACATACAACGGCATGCCGCTGTATTACTACTTCAGCGATGAAGCCCCCGGCGATATGAACGGCCAGAATGTGCGCAGCATCTGGTTCATGCTGCGCCCCACCGGCGAAGTGCTGAAGCCGGGATAGGTATATGCCCGGCGGCGCGCATACCGCAGCGGCCTGGATGGATACATCCGGGCCGCTGCCATCGAGCGCATCAGCACCGCGCTTCGCATCTCGTCTTTTCAATATATGCCTGGCCCGATAGCCCGGAACGTAAGCGCCATAGCGCGTTTAGAT
>JAKALH010000229.1 GCA_021813225.1 Chloroflexota bacterium | reverse complement strand
TTTCGGCCTGCGCGGGGAATGACGGCTTGTGGCTTGCGCGGGGAATGACGGCCTTCGGCCTGCGCGGGGCAGAAGTCAGATTTCTTTCTTCGGCAGCATCGCGTACTGCCGGAACTTGCGAAAGCCGAAGCGCGCGTAGAAGCCCACTCGTCCGTTAACGCGGCAGGCGCTCGTTGCGCGATGGCATGACCGGGTACGGGGCGTGCGGCTCCTGCTGGTACCAGTACCCTACCGAGGCGATTTCATCGGTGAGCGGCTGGTACTTGCCGCCCGGCCACCAGCCCAGCGCCTGGATAGTCACCTTAAGAT
Source organism: Chloroflexota bacterium (assembly GCA_021813225.1). Taxonomy (GTDB): domain Bacteria; phylum Chloroflexota; class Anaerolineae; order J036; family Brachytrichaceae; genus CAIXPS01. Next base: position 5,090 of record JAKALH010000229.1, on the reverse strand, counting down.
TCTGATGAAAGCGTATCGGGTCCATGATGTGCCAGCGATACAAGCCGTGCTTGGGGACGCGCTCCGCTTCGCGCTGCCACAACGGGTAGCCGGTGTACGGGCCGCTGAAGGTATCCTCAAAGCCCCACGCGCCGCAGAAGTAATCCTCGGTGCCGGTGCCGCAGATAGTGGGATTCTCCTTGTCGCCGTCCATGAAGAACTTCACTTCGCCTTCGCCCCACCAGTTATCCGACATCTGCACCCAGGCCAGGTAGGTGCCCACGTACTGCCCGTTGCCTTTGATGCCGTTGACGATGACGTGCTCCGGACAGGCGCGGGTGGTCATGCTGATGCGCCACTGAGCGTGGAACGTGCCCAGGTCGGCAGGGAGCTGGCCCAGCGCATAGGTGATCTGATAAAAGAAACCGCGGATGGGTTCGTGGCACTGATTCTCGATGGTGACGCGCGCCGACTTGTAGAACGGCATGGGCCAGTAGCTGTTGAACCCGCCGCTGGGGTTCACGGCGACGGCCAGCGAATTGATCCGGGTGCGCAGGCCGTGCCCGCAGGCGAAGAAGTCACCCAGCGGCACTTCGACACTCGGAGTCGCCTCGCCGTCCCAATAGATGCGCAGCAGGCAATCGCGATAGGCTTTCGGGTCGACGGTGATCCAGATATGCTGGATCATGCCCTGCCCGCTGATGTCGGCCAGCGTGGTCAGCGAACCCGGTTCGAGCGTGATGCACGGGCGCACCTTCCACGGCTTGCCCAGCTCGCGCGCGGGGTCAGTGGGGCCTTGCGGCTCGGCTAGCGCGCCGCCGGCGCGCCGCCCGTCGGGATTTTCCGCACTGATGGAGCGCGTCTCGAAGTCTCCCAGGACGGGCAGGCCGCCCAGTCCAAACTGTCGATTGTTCAGCAACATGTGTGTTTACTCCGTGTCGGTCGGGTATGCGTTTGTTATAACTCACATTGATATTCGGGGCGACTCGAACAGACGCGCAGCGGCACCCTGACCTATAATCGGAGACCTATACCGTGAACACAAAATCAAACTTCAACTATCTGACGCTCCTGACAGCCATATTCGTCACTTGCCTGGTCATCGCCAACATCACGGCGGTGAAACTGGTCAGCATCTTCGGGCTGATCGTGCCGGCCGCCGTCGTCATATTCCCCATCAGCTATATCTTCGGCGATGTATTAACCGAGGTGTACGGGTACAAGCAGGCCCGCAGGGTCATCTGGCTGGGCTTCGGGTGCAACCTGCTGGCGGTCGTAGCCATCTGGCTCGGCGAAGTGCTGCCGGCCGCCTCGTTCTGGGACGCCCAGGCCGCCTATGTGCGCATCCTGGGATTCGCGCCGCGCCTGCTGCTGGCATCGTTCATTGCCTACCTGATCGGCGAGTTCGCCAACTCGTTTGTGCTGGCGAAACTGAAGATCGCAACCAGGGGCCGCTGGTTGTGGACGCGCACCGTATCATCCACGCTGGTGGGACAGGGCCTGGACTCCGCCGTGTTCATCACCATCGCCTTCGCTGGCATCATCCCGCCCGACGCGCTGCTGACGGCCGTCGTCACGCAGTGGCTGTTCAAATCCGCCTACGAGGTCATCGCCACACCGTTAACCTATGCGCTGACGAACTTCCTCAAGCGGCGTGAGGGCATAGACGTGTTCGACGTGACCACCAACTTCAATCCGTTGCGCGTGAGCGACTGAACTGCCACCTGTTCAAGGCACAAGCAGACTCCCGGAATCTATGAGATTCCAGGGTTCTTCGATCAATCTAGAAACCCACGCTGATGCCACCGTCCACCGGCAGCACTACACCGGTGATGAATGCGGCTGCGGGCGAGCACAGGAAGACGGCCGCCCCGCCGATGTCCTCAGGTTCCCCGATCCTGCCCATCGGCGTGCGCTGCAGGATGCGCTGCTTGCGCGCCGGATCACCCTCGAACGACTTGCGGCTGAGCGCGCTGTCGATCCAACCCGGCGCGATGGCGTTCACACGAACGCCATGCGAGGCAAACTCCACCGTCAGCAGACGGGTCAGGCCCAGTAACGCGGACTTGGCCGCGCCGTAGGCGCTGACACCGGGCACGCCGAATAAGGCCGTCATCGAGACGATCATGATGATCGAACCGCGCCCGCGCGCCATCATGCGCCGGCCGCACTCGCGGCTGAGGGCATAGCCCCCGGACAGATGCGTCTGCACCATGGCCGCCAGGTCGGCGTCGCTCGTCTCGACGGCAGGCTGCTTCCTGTTAAACCCTGCGTTATTGACCAGGATGTCCAGCGGGCCGCTGGCAGTTTCGATACGCTCGATCAGAGCGGGGATCGAAGCGAGCTGGTCGATGTCGTGACGAACGTACTGCGCGGCGCTGCCCATTTCCTCGCACGCCTGGCGCAGGACCTCTTCGCGCCTCCCTGTGATGACGACGCGCGCGCCGGCTTCGACGAATGCCTTACTGATCGCCAGGCCGATCCCGCTGCCGCCGCCGGTCACCAATGCAAGTTGTCCTGTGAGTTGGAAGTTGTTCATGTCTTTGAGATTAGAGATTAGAGGTGGTTCGCGCCAGTGCATGGAGAATACGGGTATCACTGACAATGCAGTTTTCACGATTGGGTGTACAAACCAGATGGTGTTCGATGTCGACCGGCCGTACACAAAGGGTCATGAGCATGTAATCCATTCCATCCCGTTGCTTGAATCATCGCCTTATATTCGCAATAACACAAGCCCAACTCCGTTCTCCGGTTCTGATCTCAATTCTCTTTTCAAGTCACGCTACCAGGAGCCAGTCATGAATGAGCACACGATTCTGAACGAAAGCCGCTTCCCGATCGTCGGCTGGGCAGGGCCGAGCGGCGATGTACTGCGCCCGGATGTGATGAGCGGCATGACCGAAGCCGGCTTCACCGTCAGCCACTCCAGCGTGGCGGGCGACGCGCATGCCGTAAGCCGCGCACTCGACATCGCCGCGACGGCCGGCATCAGGCTGCTGCTCGTGCACCCCGCATGGCATGTGAGCGACGACTATCGACTGGACGATGCGCGCAAAGACGAAGTCCGCACGCTGGTCAACGCCGTGAAGGACCACCCCGGCCTGTACGGTTATCACCTGCGCGATGAACCGCGTTACGCGCTCCTGCCGCTGCTGGCCGAAGTGCATACCTTCATGCGCGAGCTGGACCCGTATCACGCCCTGTATATCAATCACTACCCGCCCATCGAAGGCTGGGGCGCGCCCACCGCGGAAGCGTTCTGGCGGCGCTACGTCGAAATCACTCAGCCGCAGTTCCTCAGCTACGACCACTACGCGCTGACTGTGGCCACCGCCGCAGAGGTGTCTGCACAGGCAGGTCAGCCCAACGTATTCCCGGCGGAGAAGCTCATCGTCAAGCCGGATTACTTCGAGTGTCTGGAATTGCTGCGCAACCTGTCGCTGGCGTACCGTGTGCCGTTCTGGGCGTTCACGTGCAGCGTCCGCCACGGCCCCTACCCCACGCCGACCGAGGGGCACATCCGCTTCCAGTTGATGAACAACCTGGCCTACGGCGCGCTCGGCCTGCAGTACTTCACCTACGCTCACGACGGCGCTATGGTGCAGCAGGATGGCAGCACCACGCCGACATGGGATATCGCGCGGCGGGTCAACCGCGATGTGCATCTGCTGGCGCCCATCATGCGGCGGCTGCGCAATATCGGCGTATTCCGCACCGGCCAGTTGTGGAGCGGCACGCGTGCCCTGGGGCGCAGCCACCTGGCGCCTCTGGTGGCCTGCGATGGCGACCCGGTGACGATTGGTTTCTTCCAGGATGACAGCGACCTGTTGCACCTGATGGTAGTCAACGGTAACCCATGTCAGTGGTCACGCATAACTCTGAAAGTAAACGTAAGTAAAGATAAGCTGTATGTATTCGACTATGGCGATGGTCTATTCCGCGAATTATGGCCGCCTGACCCACATAACCAGATGGTCAGCCTGGCCCCTGGGGAAGGAAGGCTGCTTAAAGTAGGTGGCGAAGGCCTGGGACAGAATTTTTAGGCTTGAGAGAGTAACACGCCCCTGCAATAGCACGTGGCATGCCGTCAGGCATATATGGCATATGCGGCGTCGGCCGGCAGCACTAATAGCAGCATAGGCATATAAACCCGGAATCTAAAAGATCCCGGGTTTTTGCTCGAAGTGTGTTATCGCAGAAAAATCTGCGATATCTGCGATATCCTGCTTGCGCTGTGAAAATGCCGCCGAGTTGCCTCACAGCTTTTAACATTGTTAACAATAAACTTTAAGCTAAAGAAACGGCTAAAGTCCTTGACAATAATAGCTCATACCATAAAATCGAAAGTTGATCACTTCATAAAAACTGATGATGAATATCAGTGGGCTGGAGAGGTTAACTGATTTATGGAAGGAATAACGACGACGCGCATTGGCTCAAATGGCCACCATGCCCCGGAGCAGGCCGCAGAGCAAGGGCTCCTGGCTGATTCGACTGATCCTTCGAGTTACTGGCGGAGTGAAACCGCCACCCTGAGAATCGCTCTGCTGGTCAACCTCGCCCGCAACGCCCCGCCCGTGCACCGCAATGCGCCTTCGGATATTCTGGCCGAACTCGATGCGGACAAAAGCGTGGAAGCCTATGCAGCCGCTATGCGCGCCAGAAACCACGACGTGTTGATCCAGGAAGGCAATGCCCATCTGGCGGCCTGGCTGGAGCGCGCGCAACCGGATATCTGCTTTAACACCTGCGAAGGCTTCGGCGGCGAGAATCGCGAGGCGCAGGTCCCGGCGCTGCTGGAGATGCTGGGCATCCCCTATACCGGGCCGACACCGCTGGCGGCGGCCATCACGCACGATAAGCCGACCACGCAGCGTCTGCTTTCCTGCTACAACCTGCCCGTGCCGCGCTTCCAGGTTTTCCACGCGCCGGACGACGTGTTGCGCGCGGATATGGCTTTCCCGCTCTTCGTCAAGCCGGCACATGAGGGCACCGGCATCGGCATTCACAACGACAGCATCGCGCACGACGAGCGCCATCTGCGCGACAAAGTGGCCGAGATCATCGCCGACTATCGCCAGCCCGCCATGGTGGAGGCGTACATCGAA
>JAKALH010000228.1 GCA_021813225.1 Chloroflexota bacterium | reverse complement strand
CATCTCCGGCGTGAACATCCAGGCGTTGTCGGGGTTGTTCACGCGCGCGATGGTGCGCGGCACGTTGAATTCAAAGCGCCCCAGTGTGGTGGCGACCAGATTGGCTTCGTCCTCGGCGGTGACCGCCGCCAGAACATTGGCCTGCGTGATTCCGGCCGCTTCCAGCGCGCTGGGCGAACTCACGTCGCCCATGACGACCTTATCCGCGCCCAGTTCGCGGTTCAACCGTTCGATCATCGCCGGCTGGTCGTCGATGACCTTCACCTGGTGCCCCTGGTTCAACAGCATGCGCGCCAGTTCCGAACCCGTTCTTCCGCCGCCTACGATAATTACCAGCATATTGACTCCATCGATTGTTCAGCACACATACAGCCGGCCCTACGACAGGCCCAGCAGCGCCTCGACGCGGTCCATCGCCGACGCCAGCACCGACAGGTACACGCTGTCGCCGGCGCGGAACTGCGTGCCCAGCGTGGGCAGAATGGCGCGCGCATCGCGCGTAATGGCGACGACGACGATTTCACCCGGCACGGTGATGTGATTCACGATGCGCCCTTCAAGTTGCGGAGGCAGATCGATGTGAATCAGCTTGACCTCGCCGCTGCCGAAGCTCATCACAGGGTCCAGATTATCATGCGTCAGCAACTCGTAGATGCGCTGCGCGCCCCAGGTGGTCGACGAAATGGTGAGCAGCCCCAGGCGCTGGTAGATTTCCGCACGGCGCGGGTCATACAGGCGCGCGATGACGCGCGGCACCTGGAACAGGTTGCGCGCCACGCGCGCCGCAACCACATTGGCGTTGTCGGACGAACTGGTTGCAGCGAACGCATCCGCGCTCTCGATGCCGGCGTCGATCAGCACATTGCGGTCAAACCCCAGTCCCTTGATCTTGCGTCCCTTGAATTCTGTTCCGAGCCGCGCAAGCGCGCGTTCGTCGTAGTCGATAACCGTCACAGCATGCCCTTCCGAATCCAGGATTCGGCTGACCTGTTCGCCAACGCGCCCGCAGCCCATGATGATTGCTCTCATATCGTGTGATCTCCCTGAAGTGTCAGACCCGGATTTTCATCTTGTTATCGCCTGAATGAAGAAACCTCAAGGTGCCGCCGGGCCGGGCAATGTACGATGCAGCCGGCGCGCAATGGTCTTGCGAATCCATTCCAGCCCGAATACAACCGGCACAAACGACGCCAACCCCAGCAGGTATTGCGGCGGTAAAGGCAGGTGATCAAACAGCGTGCTGAAAAACGGCACGTAGATCAGTGTCAGTATGATAACCAATTCGGCCATGATTGCCAACAGCAGGCTCGAATTGCTGAACAGACCGATATCGCGCGTGCGCGATATGAACGCCCGCGAGGCCAGGGCATTGCCGATCTGCGCGAACACCACACCCGCATGAAAAACCGTCGTCGCCAGGATATAGATGCGCCCTTCTTGCGAAGCCAGCCGCTCGAAGAAGGGCATAGGCCCCAGCCGCGGCAGGTTGAGGATGTCGGTATAACCCGCCTGAGCAAAGACGAAGAAAAAGCCCGCATAGCACAGCACCGTCTGGATGAGGCCGACGAAGACAATCGCGCGCAGCAATAATGCCCGATCGAGCAGCGGCTGGTCGCGGCGGCGCGGCGGTCTCTGCATCACGCCCGGCTCGGGTTTTTCGACGCTGAGCGCCATGGCGGGGAAGATATCGGTGCCCAGGTCTATCGCCAGTATCTGCATGATGGTAAGCGCCAGGGGCAGCTTGAACAGGCTGGTGATGATAAACGGCAGCAGTTCCGGGACGTTGCTGGCGAAAATATACGAGACGAACTTGCGCAGATTGTCGTAGACGGCGCGGCCTTCTTCGACGGCGGCCCCGATGCCGCCGAAGTTGTCATTCGTCAGTACCACATCCGCCGCTTCTTTGGCGACATCCGTGCCGGTGACGCCCATGGCGATGCCGATATCGGCCTTGCGCAGGGCCGGCGCATCGTTCACGCCGTCGCCGATCACCGCGACAACATTGCCGCAGGCCTGGAATGCCGATACCAGCCTGAGCTTATGCTCGGGCGCCATACGCGCGCAGACCACTTCGCCCACCAACATGGCCTGCAGGTCGGCGTCGCTCATGCTATCGACATCGGCGCCGGTCAGGATATGCGGCGTGGACGAGGGTTCGAGCATGCCGATACGGCGCGCCACCGATTCGGCCGTCAAACCGTAGTCGCCGGTGATCATGACCATACGGATGCCGGCTGCGCGGCAACTGTGAATCGTCTCGGCGACATCGGCGCGCGGCGGGTCCATCATGGCTGCCAGCCCCAGGAAGGTCAGCCCCTGCTCCACCCGCTCCATCGAATACGAACCGCTGCGGGCCGGCAGAGTGCGCCGCGCCAGCGCCAGCACGCGCAATGCGCTGCGGGCGTATTCGTCGTTGGCAGCCATGACCTCGGCGCGCAGGGCGCGGTCGAGCGGGACGGCTTCGCCGTTGAGCATGATGTGCGTGCAGAGCTGCAGCACCTCGCGCGGCGCCCCCTTGACAAACGCGATCTCGCCCGCAGCGTTGCGGTGGATGGTCGTCATGCGTTTGCGGCGGGCATCGAACGGCAGTTCATGGATGCGCGGGTACTTGAGCGCGGTCTCGCTCTCGTCGAGTTGCCCTTTGCGCGCCATCACGCGCAGCGCTGCTTCGGTCTGATCGCCCAGACTCGTCCACAGGGGGTGCTCGTCTGTCGGGGCATTCAGGCGCGAATTGTTGCACAGCGAGGCCGCGATCAGCATGTCGCGCAGGTCGGCGGGATTGACTGCGCCGTTGACATTCAGCCTGCCCGATGTCGGGTCATACCCGGCCCCGGAGACGTTGATGCGCCTGCCGGCTACCCACATCTCGCGCACCGTCATCTGGTTTTGCGTCAATGTGCCGCTCTTGTCGGTGCAGATGACCGACGTCGTGCCCAGTGTCTCCACGATGGCGAGTTTTTTGACCAGCACCCCGCGCGCCGCCAGACGCTGGACAGACATGGACAGCGACAGCGTGACCGTCGGAATCAGCCCTTCGGGCAGAGTAGCGACGATCACGCCCACCGCAAACAGCAGCGCGTCTATCACCTGAACGCCGGCATCGAACAGCTCGATCACGAACACGATCGCGCCGGCGGTGACCGCAATGATGGACAGGATGCGCGTCATCCGCTGCAGATTGACCTGCAGCAGGCTCGGCTCTTCCTGCACGTTCTGGGTCAGGTTGGCGATGCGCCCGAACTGGGTCGTCATGCCGGTGGAAACGACGACGGCGCGCCCCGTGCCGGCGAAGATCGAGGTGCCGACGAATACCATGTTGGGTCGTTCCAGCTCCGAGATGCCCTCACGCAACGACGCATCGGCGGTCTTGCGCACCGGCATCGCTTCGCCGGTCAGCGTCGAGTCATTGGTGCGCAGGCCATACTCCTCGACCACGCGGGCATCGGCCGGCACATAGTCGCCTTCGGCGAGCATGAGCACATCTCCCGGCACCAGCTCGCTGGCCAGGATGCGCATCTCGACGCCGGAACGCATGACGCGCGCATAAGCGGGCAGCAGCAGTTTGAGTGCATTCACCGCCCGCTCGGCGCGGTACTCGCGCCAGAACGAAAACGCCCCGTTGAGCAGAACCACGACCCAGATGATGATGCCCATCTCGAGGCGCTGGCTCAGAATGGCAATCAGCCCGGCCGCCCACAGCAGCAGCGCCATGCTGTGCGTGAGATGTCCGGCGATGCGCCGCCACACAGGCGGCGGGGCAGGCTCGCGCAGCACGTTAGGCCCGTACAGCGACAGGCGCGAGGCGCACTCTTCTGGCGACAGCCCGCGCTCCGAGGTTTCCAGAGCGTGATAAACCTCGCCGGGCTGCAGCGCGTATAAAGGCAATGAAGACATGAGCGCAGTCTAAGGCCCGGTTATCCGTGCTGGACGCAGCCGGTGCGCACGGGCGCCTGCACCCGTGAATAGCCTGAGCAGCAGGATTTTATCTGCCAGTAAGGACATGATACAACGTCGCGCTGCCGGCCTGCCCGGCGCATCACTCGTGCGAATCCGGGTCTGCCGTCTCGACGGGTTTGCCGCCCAGATGCACTTCCGGCTCAGCCTGTTTCTCCAGATATTGATCGAGCAGCGTATGAGCGCCTTTCTCCTCGACGTGCATGATCTCGTCGTACTCCCCTGCCGGCAGCGGCGGCTCGAAACGCAACGGCCGGCGCACCCCGAACAGCTCCCAGAAACGGGAAATAATCGCCAGCAGATTGTACCGATACTCCTGCGTGCGCAGCGACTGCCATTCAACGATGTTCCCCATCGGCCCCTGCACACGGGACTTGTCGCGGATAATGCGATGAATGGCTTTGGCATTGCGGTAACCGAGCGGCGAGAGCAGGATGGCATGCGCCATCAGGATCAGCGTGGTCAGCGAGATCAGCACCACCCAGCCGCCTTCTTCCCACTTGCCCACGATCTGTCCGATAAAAATGAATGCCGCCAGCGCCGCGGAGAAAGTCGAGCCGGCCATGCCCCAGGCGCGTTTAGCGCCCGTGAAGTTCAACTGGACGTGCTTGCGGATGGCCAGCGCCATCGCCATAATCGGCAGGAACACGCCCACGCCGTAGTAGGGCACCGCCAGCGTGGTTTTCCCCTGCACCAGGAACTGAATCACAATGGCGGCGACGGCCGCCGCCGTGACCGGGCGGGTGAAGGTGCCCTTCGGATTGCGGTACACCACGACCTCGGGGATCTCGCCGATGGCGACGTTGCGCCAGGCCATCGATTGCAGGTCCTGGTAGGCCGTCATCGATGCGAAGGACAGCAGGACAACCGCCAGAATCTGGTAAGCCCAGAAAACAATCTCACCCCGCGGGATAAAGCTGAACCCGATAAACGCCAGGTTGCCGACCAGACTGCGCCCCAGGGTGCCGTCGAACACGTTGAAGCGCAGCGAGAATATGGTCAACAACAGCGTCGTCAGGCCGCCATAGAACAGGAACGATGTCTGCACAGCGCGCCCGATGCCGGCCTTGCCGCCGTAAAAGTGCCACAGGCGGTTCAGGCGGGGCAGATGCTTGCGACCCCATTTCACGAAGCTGGCGTCGTCTTCAATCAGGAATTGCAGGCCGTTGGACATCGCTTCCAGGCCGGACAAGGCGACCAGACCTTTCATCGAGGCCGTCAGCATATGATAGAGAGCGGTTGCCACCGATGCGGGTTGTTCTGTGGCCGCCGATGGAGCCGGCGGATAGTTCGCATTGTGGGCAATCACCAGGCCCGCCATCATGATCACGGTCAGGATGACAAAGACCGCCAGAAAGGTGAAGACGAGTTGCGCCGATTCGCCGCGCCCGCGGATGGTCACAAACCAGGTGACGCCCACAAGCGTTGCGCCTATCAGAAAGTGCCAGACCCAG
>JAKALH010000227.1 GCA_021813225.1 Chloroflexota bacterium | reverse complement strand
GATTTTCACGGTGTCGCCGACGCGTATCAGGCAGTTGTTTTCGTCCAGGTTGTTGTACTTCAGAAACGCCGACAGCGGGACAGCGAACTGGGTGGCGATGCCGCCGCAGGTATCGCCCGATTTGACCGTATATTCGACCGGCGGCACCGCCGTGGGGGTGGGCGGCGCAGGAACCGATGTCGGCGGCACCTTCGTAGCAGTGGCGGTTGCCTGCGGTAGCGCAGTCGGCGTGCCAGCGGCAGAGGCACTCTGCGCAACCGCCTGCCCCGTGTTCTGGGCTTCCATGGTCACCGTGATGACCACCGGCGCGGGCGTCAGAAAGCTGGAATCCTTCAGCAGCAACATGGCTCCCAGCGCCAGCACGGCGATGACGGCGACCACGCCAAACACACCCCAGGGCAACTGTGCCGGCGAGAATCGGCGCCTGGGCAGCGGCGCGACAGATCGCACTTCGACGACCGCCGACTCCGCCGCGGCAGGCTCGATCTCGGTGAACTCATGCCCGCAGATCGGGCACACGCCCGCATCGGGCGCGATATGCGACTGGCACGAGGGGCAAACCTTGTGGCCGGGATGTACGGGTGAAATGTGCACCTACGCCGCCCCGTTCAAACCCAGTTCGGCGGCGTTAGCCTGCAGCGCGGCCAGCACCACGCCGATATGCTCATCCAGCGGAACGCCCAGCACGGCAGTGGCGCGCTCGATTTCGTCGCGATGCACGCCTGCCGCGAAGGCCTTGTCCTTCCACTTTTTCTTCACCGAGGAGACCTGTACGTCGGCGATGTTCTTCGAAGGGCGCACGAACGCGACGGCGGAAACCAGCCCCGTCAGTTCATCCACGGCGCACAGCGTCTTTTCCATCGCGCTCTGCGGCTCAACGCCGGTCAGTTCGGCAGCGTGCGACAGGATGGCGCGGATGATTTCCTCACTGTAACCATGCTCGCGCAGGATCGGCACGCCGATCAGCGGGTGGCCGCTGCCGTCCAGCAGCGGCCAGCGCTGGTAATCGAAGTCGTGCAGCAGCCCGACGATGCCCCACAGGTCGGGGTCGCCGCCGAAGCGGACGGCATACGCGCGCATGGCGGCTTCTACGGACAACATGTGCCGGATCAGGTTCGGGTCGCTGGTGTGTTCCCTGACCAGCGCCAGCGCCGCTGCCCGGTCATAATGATTGGTCTCACTCATACTGCTGATTGTCTCTCATCACTCGATTGCGATGCGCTCGCCAAGTACGGGCAACGGCCGGGTGATATATAACTCCACGAAGGCTTTCAGCGTCGCGGGTATCTCGCGCAACTTGTTCCACCATATGCCGGAATATGCCCGCCGGTCCGCCGCATAGCCGACCGCCCGCACGCCCAGGCTGTTGCAAGTCATTACCGCGCGGTCGAGGTGAAAACCCTGCGTCACGAGTATGGCGTCTTTCAACCCGAAGATGTCGCGGGCGCGATAACAGGTGTCATAGGTGCTGCGGCCGGCATAATCCATAACGATGTCGCGGTCGGGCACGCCCATTTGTCTGGCTGTCTGGCGCATCACTGCCGGTTCATTGTAATCGATGAATCGGTTGTCCCCGCTCATCAACAGTTTATCCACCACGCCGGCCTTGTACAGGCCGACGGCTGACGCCACGCGGTCATACAGCATCGGGGTGGGCCTCCCGTTGTGGACGCCTGCCCCGAATACCACCGCGACGCGGCGGTGCGGCAGGTTGCTCTTATCCGTGTATTCGCGTCCCTGCGCCGCAAGCTGGCTGACCAGCCGCGCCAGCAACGGCAGCGCGACGATGGCAACAGCAAAAATGAGCAGCAGTTTCTTCAGCATCTCGACCGCCGGCTGAAGCCGCGGCCTCCAGTATCGGCCCTCTGGCTTCTGCCCGTTATCCCGCACACCCCTGCCCTCTCCTCACCCCAGTTTAAAGGCATGCGGGAGCAGTTTGCCGACCGTACTCATCGAGTAATGGCCGTGCTGGTCGGCCATGATGACGGTGATATTCGCCCCGAATTCGCTGAGGAACTGGCGGCAGGCCCCACAGGGCGTCCCGCCATCCGCCGTGACGACGGCGATGGCGTCGAAATCCCGCTCACCGGCGCTGATGGCTTTGACCACTGCGGCACGCTCGGCGCACACGGTCAGGCCTATGGCGGCGTTCTCAACATTGCAGCCGCTGTATACCGTCCCGCTGGCGGTGAGCAGGGCAGCCCCCACGTTGTAGCCGGAGTAGGGGGCGTAGGCGTTGGCGCGCGTGTTGGCGGCGATCTCGATCAGCACGTTCACGGCGGTCCGGGCGTCGGTTGCGCCGCCGGCGTCAACTGAAGCCGTATGACCGTCCGTTGCCGGCGCCATTGTGGTCTGTATCGGCATCGTTCTGGACTTTGGCGTCCGTTTTGTGCTCTTCGTCCGGTTGCGGGGGTTGCTCATGGGTCACTTTTACCTTCAAGATACGCCGGTCGCTGATGGCCAGCACCTCAAACAGCATACCGGCATAATGCACGGTCGCGCCGACTTCGGGCACCTCGCCGAGCTGGTCGTAGATGAACCCGCCCAGTGTGTCGCTCTGGTCGGTGGGCATCTCGATGTGCAGCAGCTCGTTGACGTCGTCGATTGCCATGCCGGCTTCAAGGATGTAGCCTGCGCCGTCGGGCAGCAGCTGGAAGTCTGGCTCCTCGGTGTCGTACTCGTCCTGAATTTCCCCGACGATTTCCTCCAGGATATCCTCGATAGTCACCATGCCGGCCGTACCGCCGTACTCGTCCACCACAATGCACACGTGCACGCGCCGGTTCTGCAATTCCTGCAGCAGTTCGCTGACCTTCTTCGACTCCGGAGTGAAATACGCCTGGCGCGCCAGCTTCTCCAGCGGCTGCGGCGTGCGGTCGCGCAACGCTTTCAGCATGTCTTTCACATACAGCAGCCCCACGATATCGTCGATGGTCTCGCGATAGACGGGCACGCGCGAATGCCCCGATGCGATGATGATATCGAGCGCATGATCGAAATCGGTGCTTACCTCCACGGCCACCATATCGATGCGCGGCACCATCACCTCGCGCGCCACGGTATCGCCGAAGTCCAGCACCGAGAGGATCATCTCCTTCTCGTCTTCCTCGATCAACCCCTCTTCCTCGCCTGCATCGACCAGCGTCTTGAGTTCCTCCTCCGTCACCAGCGCGCCGCCTTCGCGGCGCTGGCTGCCCATCGGCAGCGAGAGCAGGTTGCTCAGGGCGACGGCGGTGCGCACCATCGGCGACAGCACCACGCTGCTGACCTGCATCAGACGCACCGTCGCCAGCGCGACTGGTTCGGGGTTGCGCACGGCTATCGCCTCGGGGATCAACCGGCCGAAGACGAACAGCACCATACCGGTGATAAAAACGTCGATTGCGTAGGCGGCGACCAGCGCCACGGGAGCGGAGAGCCACGGCGACGCCAGCCCGCCAATCCAGGCTGCCGTCGGCTCGATGAACGACAGGGCCGCGATGCTGGCAGCCAGCACCAGGCTGAAAATCGCGCCCACCTCGGCTGTAGCCAGCAGCTTGCTGGAATCCTCGGCAAGCTGTTCCATTACGCGCGCAGATGCCACCCCGCGCTGCTCCAGTTCAGCCAGGCGCGAGCGGCGCATGTTCACCAGCGCGCTGCGCGCCACGGCAAAGAACGCACGCAGGGCGGTAGCCAGCAGAAACAGGATTACGGACATGGCGCTGCGATAACCCGATCTATCAATCCACTCATGATGAGGCGCCGCCTTTGGGCGCTTTCCGGCGGATGACCCGCGCCGGCAGGCCGACAGCGACGCTGTCGGGCGGGACATTCTTCGTGACCACAGCCCCGGCGCCGGTGGTCGCGTTGGCGCCTACTTCAACCGGCGCTACCAGCATGGTGTCGCTGCCGATAAAGGCGCCATCGCCGATGGTCGTAGGATTCTTGCGCACGCCGTCGTAATTACAGGTGACGGCGCCCGCGCCGATATTGACGCCTTCTCCCACTGTGGCATCGCCCAGGTAGCCGAAGTGCCCCATCTTGCTGTGCGCCCCCAGGGTGCTCTTTTTCATCTCGCCGAAGTTGCCCACATGCGCGCCGCGGCCGACGTGCGAGCCTTCGCGCAGGTGCGAAAATGGGCCTGCGCTGGCGCCTTCGTCTACCTGTGCGCCTTCCAGCACCGACTGGCGGATGTCGCAGTTGTCTCCAACGATTGAATCACGCAAGAGCGTATCCGGCCCGATCGTGCTGCCGGTGCCGATGCGCGTGCCGCCCAGCAGGTGGCAATTGGGCAGGATGGTCGTATCCGCGCCGATCAGCACATCCAGATCGATGTAAGTGGTGGTCGGGTCGACGATGCTCACGCCGTTCAGCATGTGAGCGCGGTTGATGCGCCGGCGCAACGCGGCGTCCGCGTCGGCCAGGTCTACGCGCGTGTTGATGCCGATGCACTCGTCGATGTCGTCACCGCCGATGGCGCGCACTGTGCGCCCGTCTGCCACGGCAATCTCCACCAGGTCGGTGAGGAAATATTCGCCCTTGCGGGGGTTGGGCTGGATGCGCCGCAACGCCCCCCACAGCCAGGCGGCCTCGATGCAATAGATGGCGCCGTTCAATTCACTGATGCGCAACTGTTCAGGCGTACAAGCCACTTCCTCGACGACGGCGCGGACGTTCCCGGCGGCATCGCGCACCACGCGCCCGAAACCGCGCGGGTCATTCACCAGCACAGTCAGCATGACGATAGCGGCGCCGCTGCGCTCGCGCTCTGCGGCGAGGCGCTGCAGTGTTTCCGGGCGCACCAGCGGCATGTCGGCGGCGGTGATGATGAACTGCTGCGCCGGGTCGCCGCGCAGGGCGATTTCGGCCTGCATGACGGCGTGCCCTGTGCCCAGCGCATCCGCCTGCACAGCGTACTCCGCCCGCTCGCCGATGACGGCGCGCACCAGCCCGGCATCGGCCCCGACGACGATCAGCGGTTTCTGTCCCGTAGCCTGCACGATGGTGCGCACGGCATGTTCGATGATGGGCAATCCGCGCAGGGGATGGAGGACCTTGGGCAGGCTGGAGCGCATCCGCGTGCCCCTGCCGGCGGCGAGTACGATGCCTCGCACCGGCTGAGAAGGCGGCGGAGGCTCATCTAAATCGTGGGATGGCATAGTCTGTATCGTAAACGAAAAACGACGACTGACGCGCGACGAAAGCTCGTCGTCAGTCGATCGTCGTTTGTGCGAACTGGGGCGGCTGGATTCGAACCAACGAATAACGGATCCAGAGTCCGTCGCCTTACCACTTGGCCACGCCCCAACGGAAGTACGATTCTGGATTGCGATGAGCCAACCCAAGGCCATACCGGACGATTATTTTACATCAAACCGGGATTTCAGAACAGGCTGAGTTGCTCCGCCCCGCTATCGTCACTGTCAGTTTTAA
>JAKALH010000226.1 GCA_021813225.1 Chloroflexota bacterium | reverse complement strand
GAACGCCTCTTCCGTGTAATCCAGAAAGCGGCCGAAGCGCGTGATGCCCGCATTGGCAACGAAGATATCGAGCCGGCCGAACGCATCCACAGCCGCCTTGATCAGCGCTGCGTTGTCACTCACTTTCCCGCAATCCGCACCGGCGGCAATCGCCTTGCCGCCGTCAGCGCGGATTCGCCGCACGACAGCGTCTGCCTGCTGCGGGTCAGCAGCATAATGCACGACAACTGCGGCACCTTCCCGCGCCAGCGCTTCGGCCATCGCTGCGCCGATCTCTTTACTGGCGCCGGTGACAATCGCGACTCGCTCATTCAGGTACATATCGCCTCCGCATAACTCGACGATGTTCTCTGTAGTGTACAGACTTTCGCGCAAATCATATCCCGAATCCTCGCCCATATTCGGCCTTTATTGATTACAATGGTTTCTTCTAGCAGAGTTTTGCGAGGGACAAAATGGAAAGACTGAAGGATGCATTTGGCGCACGCGCTACACTGGACACGGGACACGGTATTGCCTATCTGTATCGTCTGGACCGGCTTGAGAAACAGGGCGTCGCCAGTATCGACCGGCTGCCATTCTCAATCAAGGTGATGCTGGAAGCAGCACTGCGCCAGTGCGACGGTTTTGAGATTACCGAGAACGACGTCACCAGCCTGGCGAAGTGGCAGGCGGCGAAGGTACAGCCTGTCGAGCTGCCGTTCAAACCAGCCCGGGTGGTGCTGCAGGACCTCAGCGGCGTGCCCTGCCTGGTGGACCTTGCGGCGATGCGGGCCGCAGTGGCGCGCCTGGGCGGCGACCCGCGCAAAATCAACCCGGTGGTTCAGGCGGACCTGGTTATCGACCATTCCGTGCAGGTGGATTACTTCGGCACAGGCGACTCCATGCAACTGAACCTCGCAAAGGAATTCGAGCGCAATCTGGAGCGCTTTCAGTTCATGCGCTGGGGTCAGAACAGCTTCCAGAATTTCAGCGTTGTGCCGCCCGGCAGCGGAATCATCCACCAGGTGAACCTCGAATACCTGGCCAAAGTCGTGCTCAGCAAGCCGGAAGATGGATCAAACGTCGTATTCCCGGATACAGTCGTGGGGACGGACTCGCACACGACCATGATCAACGGCATCGGCGTAGTTGGCTGGGGCGTCGGCGGCATCGAGGCCGAGGCGGTCATGCTGGGCCAGCCGCTCTACATGGTTACGCCTGAAGTGATCGGCTTCCGCCTGCATGGCGCACTGCGCGAAGGGGTTACCGCCACCGACCTGACCCTGACCGTCGTACAGATGCTGCGCAAGAAGGGCGTAGTCGAAAAGTTCGTGGAGTTCTACGGCACTGGTTTGAGCAACATCACGCTGGCGGACCGCGCGACGATTGCGAACATGGCGCCGGAGTACGGCGCGACGATGGGTTACTTCCCAATC
This sequence comes from Chloroflexota bacterium, assembly GCA_021813225.1. Classification (GTDB taxonomy): domain Bacteria; phylum Chloroflexota; class Anaerolineae; order J036; family Brachytrichaceae; genus CAIXPS01. The sequence goes on along the minus strand of JAKALH010000226.1, from coordinate 4,023 downwards.
GACAGCGAAACACTGAATTACCTGCGGCAGACGGGGCGACCCGCGGCGCTGGTGGAAACGGTCGAACGCTACACCAAGGAACAGGGCATTTTCCGCACGGACAGCGCGCCGGACCCGGTCTTTACCGACACGCTGGAACTGGATATGAGCACGGTGGAACCCAGCGTGGCCGGACCAAAGCGCCCGCAGGACCGCATCGCACTGACAGGCGTCAAACAGTCCTTCGAAAGAGCACTCACCGCCCCCACCGCTGAACGCGGCTTCGGTTTGAAGGAAGCCGACCTGGCAAAGACCGCCCACATCAAGGATGGCAACGAGGATATTGCCATCACCCACGGCGCGGTGATTATTGCAGCCATTACCTCGTGCACGAATACATCCAATCCATCGGTGATGCTGGGCGCTGGCCTGCTGGCGCAGAAGGCAGTCGCGAAAGGTCTGCGCGTGCCGAAGTATGTCAAGACCAGCCTTGCGCCGGGGTCGCGCGTCGTGAGCGATTACCTTCAGGCTGGCGGCGTCATGGCGTCTCTGGAGCAGTTGGGTTTTAATATTGTCGGCTATGGCTGCACCACCTGCATCGGCAACAGTGGACCGGTGCCGGCGCCTGTTGCGCAGGCTGTGCAGAGCGAAAACCTCGTCGCCTCGGCGGTGCTCAGCGGCAACCGCAACTTCGAAGGGCGCATCAGCCCGACGGTGAAGGCGAACTTCCTGGCATCGCCGCCGCTGGTCGTGGCGTTCGCGATTGCCGGCACGACCGATATCGACCTGACCCGGGACCCGCTGGGCATCGGCAAAGACGGCCAGCCGGTATACCTGCGCGACATCTGGCCGACTCAGCAGGAAATCAAAGATGCCATCGCAAAGTCGCTCAGCCCCGCCATGTTCAAAAACCGCTACTCGCACGTGCGCGAAGGCAGCGAGCAGTGGCAGGCCATCAAAGGCGTTGAAGGCGATCTGTATCAATGGGACGAGCAATCCACCTATATACAGGAACCCCCGTTCTTCACCAGTTTTACACTGGAGCCGGCGCCGTTGCAGCCTATCGCAGGTGCGCGCGTGCTGGGCATGTTTGGCGATTCCGTGACGACCGATCACATCTCGCCGGCCGGCGACATCCCGTTGAACAGCCCCGCCGGGCGCTACCTGAGCGAGCGCGGCATCCAGAAGCAGGACTTCAACTCCTACGGCGCGCGGCGCGGCAACGACCGCGTCATGGTGCGCGGCACCTTCGCCAACATCAGGCTGAAGAACCTGCTGGTGCCCGGCATAGAGGGCGGCGTAACCGTGCACATGCCGTCCGGCCAGCGTATGGACATCTACGATGCCGCCATGCGCTACAAACAGGAAAACGTGCCGCTGGTGGTGCTGGCAGGCAAGGAATACGGCACCGGGTCATCGCGCGACTGGGCCGCTAAAGGCGCCGCGCTGATGGGCGTGCGCGCGGTGATCGCAGAGAGCTACGAGCGCATCCACCGCAGCAACCTCGTCGGCATGGGCGTGCTGCCGCTGCAGTTCATCAACGGGCAGAACATCGCATCGCTCGGACTGACGGGTCACGAGCAGTTCACGATCGAAGGTGTAACCGACGATATTGTGCCCCGCAAAGTGCTGACCGTGAAGGCACAGCGCGAGGACGGCAGCGTGCTGGAGTTTCAAGCCGTCGCGCGCCTGGATACACCGGTAGAGGTTAACTACTATAAGAACGGCGGCATCCTGCCGGCGGTCCTGCGCACAATGTCAAAGTAACCCATTGCAAACCCCACAGCAGAAGCGCCTGACTTGTTGTCCGAGTCAGGCATTTTTATTTCCGCGCACTGGCAGTTGTTATCGATAATGCCTGGCGATCTTCTCCAGTTGCTGGCGGTCTTCGGGCGACAGCTCATGCGGCACCGTCACCAGAACACGCAGGTACAGGTCACCCTGTTCGCCCTTGCGGCCCAGTCTGGGCATGCCCCTGCCGCGTAACCGGATTTTCCTGCCGGATGAAGTACCGGGCGGAACCGTCACGACAACGTTGCCGCTCAGCGTCGGCACCGTCGCCTCGCCGCCCAGCATTGCAGTAAAGGCATCTACCTTCACATCGCGGATCAGGTCATCATCCTGCCGTTCATACGTATCGTCGGGCGCCACCTCAATGACCAGATACAGGTCTCCCGCCTGCCCGCGGGCATTACGCATACCCTGCCCTTTGACGCGCACTTTGGAGCCGGTTTTGACGCCGGCCGGGATCGACACCTCGATATCCTGCCCGTCGTTACTGAGCGTCCGCGCAGTGCCGCGGAAGGCTTCGGCCAGGGAAATCTGCACCGGCTGCTGCACATCGCGCGGGCGGCGCGATGACGTCTGCTGCGCGCCAAAGCGCTCGCCAAACAGCGAGCTGAACAGGTCGCCCAGGTCGGCTTCCTCAGTAAAAACGGTGCTCCCCCGGCCGCGGAATCCGCCGCTCTGTTGCGCCCACTGGCTCCAGTCATAGTTGCGAGGGTCGCCGCCGCTCTGGCGATACTGCTGATAGTTTGAGCCAAGCTGGTCGTACAGTTTGCGTTTCTCCGGATCGCTCAGGACGTCGTTGGCTTCGTTGATTTCCTTGAAGCGCTCTTCGGACTTCTTGTCGCCCTTATTGACATCGGGGTGGTACTGGCGCGCCAACTTACGGAATGCCTTCTTGATCGTTTCAGCATCCGCGTTACGGTCTACACCTAGCGTCTTATAGTAGTCTTTGTATTCCATAACTTCCCATCGCACTTGCAGCCCACATGCCCGGATCTTTATCGGTATACACAGTCTACAGCAATGATTCAGGCGGTTGGGTTATCGCAAGTTTATTTCAACCACATAAGCGCAATGTTAGAGATAACGCAGCAGCGCCGCCGATCTGCCGGAGTGCGGCTTGCCGCAGTCGATGCTAAGATTCAGCCATGTTTAAGAACCTGAACCCTGGCGCTTTAGGCCACTCGCTCCCCTTCGACCAGACCTGTGACCTCGCCAGGAAATACAGCTTCAGCGGCGTCGACCTCGATCTCGGATTCCTGTCAAACATCGCGAAGGCCCAATCCCTGCAGGCTGCCAGAGACTGGCTGGCGGCAACCGGCCTGCAACCCGGGTCATTTGGCCTGAGTGTCGCATGGCGCGAAGGCGACAGCGACACGGCTTACGCCTCCAGCCTGCCGCGCTTCATTGAGGAAGCGAAACTGGCCGCCGAACTTGGCTGCACACGATGCACCACGTGGGTCATGCCGCGCTCGGATACATTGCCGTTCCAGCGGCACTTTGACCTGCTGGTGCGCCGGTTGACGCCTGTCGCGGGCATCCTCAAGGCGTTCGGTATCTGGCTGGGCCTGGAGTTCGTGGGGCCGCGCACGCTGCGCGCCGGCCACCGCTACGACTTCGTGCACACGATGGACGGCATGCGCGCCGTCGGCGCCGCCATCGGTACCGGCAATATCGGCTTGCTGCTGGATTGTTTCCACTGGTATACCGCACATGGTACGGCCAGCGATATCGAGATTCTGCCGGTCGAGGAAGTAGTTTACGTTCATGTCAACGACGGCATCGCGGGCCGCACCGCCGACGAACAGATCGACAACCAGCGCGACATGGTCGGCGCGACCGGCGTGGTCGACATCAGCGGCTTTTTCGGCGCGCTGCGCAAGATCGGTTACGCAGGCCCTGTTACCGTCGAGCCATTCAGCGCGGCAGTCCGCAGAATGTCGCCCGAACAGGCTATCGCCGCCACCAGCGCTGCTCTTGACCGGGCCATGAACTGAACATGCCAGCGGACAGCGCCACACCGGCGACACGGTCGGTCGACCCGGCTGCATATCCCGACCTGCTCGCACGCTATTTCGGGACTGAGGCATTCAGACCGGGGCAGCGCGAAGCCATCGACCATGTGACCGCCGGCCGCGATACGCTGGTGGTCATGCCGACCGGCAGCGGCAAATCGCTGATCTACCAGTTCTGCGCCCTGATTGTGCCCGATACGGCGTTGATAATCTCGCCGCTGATCGCGCTCATGAAAGATCA
>JAKALH010000225.1 GCA_021813225.1 Chloroflexota bacterium | reverse complement strand
ACTACAGCGCCGCGGTGCGCGAGCTGGTTGTCAAAACCGGCTACACTTCCGCGTGCGGCGTCAAGAACGCGCTATCGTCGATGGACGACGATCGATTTGCGCTCGCGCGCGTCATTGTGACGCCGCGAATGAACGTGGAACAACTCGGTCGAATTCTCTCTGGTCGGACACTGGCAATCGCGCCGGGGCAGGAGCGCCGGCGCACCAGGGTCTGGCGACATGCGCGCAGCGTCATGGCTCAATTGGACAGGATACGCGCCGGTTAAGTATTCCCACGCACCGATCTGCGTCCAGGAGAAACGCACTTGCCCACCTATCTCGTAACCGGGGGAGCCGGTTTTATCGGATCTCACATCGTTTCGGCACTTACCCAGCATGGCGGCAATGTCCGTATTCTCCACAACCTTTCCAACGGCAGCCTTCGGTTGCGCAGTCTGTGCAGCAGCCGCTTCTGACGGAGGATCCCAACGTCACCGGCACTCTTGTGCTGCTGACTGCCGCACGGGACGCCGGTGTGCGCCGGGTGGTGTACGCATCTTCTGCATCTGTCTATCGTATCCTCACTGTCTGATCTTTATAACGATTTTGGCGGCGATATGACAGTCGAAATCAGTGACACCATCAGTCCGGCACCACGCGATATCTGGCAACAGGTACATGGGTTGGACCCCTATGCACTGGTCACACAGAGTCCAGCCTGGCTGGATTGCATCTGTGCGACAGGGCCTTATAGCGACGCCAGCCGCTATTACCAGTTTATAGACGGCGTCAAGGCCGTATTGCCGCTGGCAGCTCAGAGACATATGCCGGCGCGGCTGGCGAACGCGGCATCGCCGCCGCATGGCTGGGGGATAGGCGGTCTGATATCGTCCGGCGAACTCACGCCTGAACATCTCACAGCCATCGTAGCAGACCTCGCCCGGCTTCCATACCTGCGGCTGTCGGTTCGGCCAAATCCATTGAGCGGAACGATATGGGCAGCAACGCAACACAGCTCTGCATTGGTTGTCCCGCGACGCGCGCATGTCATAGACCTCTCAGGCGGTTTCGATGTCGTCTGGTCCAAGCGATACGAAAAATCGACCCGCACATCGATCCGTAAAGCAGAACGGTCTGGACTCGTCGTCGATTGCGACACGAGCAGCAGACTGGTGCAGGCTTTTCACGAGCTATATCTCTCTTCGCTGGAACGCTGGGGACAGCAGCAGCATGAACCGCGCGCGCTGACTCGCTGGCGGGGCTTACGGCGCGACCCGCTGGCAAAACTGCAGAATATTACCCGCTACCTTGCAGGCAACAGCAGAATCTATATGGCATGGCTGGATGGGAAACCGATTGCAGCCACCCTGCTGCTGCTGGGACGCAATGCACATGCGACACGCAGTGTCATGAATAAGGAGCTGGCCGGGCCTGTGCGCGCCAGCGACCTGCTGCACAATATGGCGATCAAGGATGCCTGTGAGGCCGGATGCCGCCACTTTCACATGGGTGAATCCGGTGCGTCCGTCTCGCTGGCGCGCTTCAAGCGTGGATTTGGCGCCGAAGAACATGCCTATGCTGAGTATCGCTTCGAGCGATTACCCTTGACGGCAGCGGATTCATACCTGCGCACCATCGTCAAGCGCATCATCGGTTTTCGAGACACCACCAATGAAGAGCAGCCCGGGCACAAGGAGACGGTCACGTGACCGTGTCGCAACCGGTGACACAGCGCCGGCTGGTTAACCGCCTCATCACGCACTTGCGCGAGCCACTATTCTGGAACGGCTATGCGCTCATCTTCAGTTCGACGGCGACTTCCGCACTCGGTTTGCTGTACTGGGGCGTCGCCGCACGCCAATACAACGCCTCAGTTGTCGGTATCAACACTGCCGCCATGTCAGCCATGCAGTTGATCAGCCTGCTTTCGCAGCTGGGCATGGTCAATGTTGCGAACCGCTTCGTTCCCACAGCCGGCAAAGCCACCAGCCGGCTGGTTCTCGCCGGGTACGGTCTGGCACTGGCTATGGCATTTATCACCAGCGTTATCTTCGTATACGGTGTAGCCTGGTGGGCACCGTCACTGCGGTTCATCCGCGATGATGTCACGCTGTCAGCCTGGTTCATCGGCTCCACGATGGGATGGGTCATTTTTGTTATCCAGGATGCGGTGCTGGTGGGTTTAAGGCAGGCGACCTGGGTGCCCATCGAAAACGTCATCTACGCAATATCCAAAATCGCGCTCCTGTTCGTGTTCGCCGCATTGCTGCCGCAGTATGGGGTATTTGCCTCGTGGGTGATTCCGTCCATCCTCATCGTCATACCAACGAACCTGCTGATATTCGGCTTTCTCATACCGCGCCATGTGCGCCGGTCAGCCGGCAACAACATCCGGCTGAATATCGGCGAAATTGCACGATTCATCGCCGGCAACTACACCAGCACGCTGATCTGGAACGCCACTGTAAGTATCTTGCCGCTGATTGTGATTGCGTCAGTCGGCGCCGAGGTCAGCGCCTATTTCTATCTGCCCTGGACTGTGGCATTTGCTCTTGACCTCGTCAGCGTCAACATGAACATGTCGTTTCTGACCGAGGTAGCCACCGATGCGGCGAGGTTGGCGACCTATAGCCTGAAAACCTGGCTCCAGACCATGCGGCTGTTGCTGCCTGCCGTGGTGATCGTCGAAGTGGCTGCACCCTATATCCTGCAGGTTTTCGGCGGCAACTATGCCGTGGAAGGCTCTACGCTGTTGCGTCTGTTGGCCCTGTCCACACTCGGTTATAGTTTCACAGCGCACTTTCTTGAGATATCCCGCGCCAGACAGCGGAATCGCGATGCGGTTGTGGTGCAGGCCGTGCTGTGCGGCATCATACTGGTACTCGGTGTCATGATGCTCAATATCTGGGGCATCACGGGTTTCGGTGTCGCCTGGTTTGTTGCACAGACATCGATTGGTCTATACCTGGCAGCCACCCAGCTCAGTGGAATGTGGCTGCCTCAGATTGATTTGCCGACAGGGAGCCGGTTATCTCCGTTGTTACATTTGTTCATCTGGCATTTCAGAAACCATCAGACTCTCAGCGAAGTCAATCGGTTTGTACCCCTTCTGCTAATGAGTGTAAAAGACGACTCCGGGCACACGCTTGGCGAAATCTGGAAGGCGCGCAAGATTTTACGAACCACTACGGACATGATCGTGGTGGCGCTCAGCGCTACTGGTGCTGCTCCTGCTGCCCTGCTTAAGATGCCGCGCAGCGAATCCTCGTGGCAACACTACCAGGAGCATCAGCGTGTACTGGCAATCCTGCGGGCGAAGCCCGATCTTCAGGACTTCCGCAATCTGCTCCCCACCCTGCTTGCCAGCGGAGACTATGAGCAACGGCACTACGCCATCGAAGCCTATATCGCCGGTGTTGATGCACTGGACTTAGCCAACCAGCCGGCAAGCCTTAACGCGCTGGTCAGTAATGCTGCCGAAACGATCGATATCCTGCATGCCGGGACTGCGGTGACAAAGACAATCGATACGGAACTGCTGTCGAACTGGGTAGATAACAGAACGAACCTGCTGGAGACGGTATATCGCACACGCACAACAGGGCATACCTGTGTTGAGGCGGTGTGTAAACTGCGAATGCTGCTGCACGACCAATTGCTGGGACGCTCCGTCGCATTAAGCTGGATCCACGGCGATTACTGGCTGGGAAACCTGCGGGTGTCACAAGACGGCTTACGCATCAACGGAATCCTGGATTGGGAACTGGCTGCTGAAGATGAACTGCCGATACTCGATACATTACTGTTATTGATCACGACGCGCATGGCTGGCAGCGGGCTGGAGATGGGCGATGTAATCAGGCAACTGCTGCAGGGTGATTCCTGGCAGGGACACGAGACCACCATTCTGCGACAGGCAATGCAGGATTACCCTGTCGGCGACATTCACATGCGCACTCTCATCCTGCTGACGTGGCTCCGTCACGTCAGTGACGAACTATCGAAGTCCACGCGGCTGGGACGCCACGCGCTCTGGCTGGCTAAAAACGTGGAGACTGTATTACGGCAGGTATAGGCTGCAGCAGCAATTTAAGCTTGTTTCACATTGCCAGTGGGCACTCAGTACAATAAGGCACGAGTCTGAGGATCGGGTGATCAATAAACCAACGCCAGCTCAGCAAAATGCGTTACCTGACGTCGAGCATCAGAACCGCTACCAGGATAGCCGTAGGGTGCGCGCGACTGGTAAACCAGGCTGCGGAAGCCATTACGCGCGCTGGTTACCGTCTGACTGGTGGAGGGATGCCCGTTGTGTCGTTGCCATCGCCAGGCGATATGCACCGTACATTCTGCTTGCAGCGTTGGTCGGCCTGTGGGTTCTCTCGGTGCGGTCGGTCGATGTCAGGTCGATGACGGACCTCGGCTTTCTTTCCATACTGCCGCCGACCGCCTATCTGGCACTGGGCGCTCTTGTTGTCAGCGCCGCCGTTCTGATCTTCTTACGCCCACATGACAACTTCGTCATATTCGCGTATATTGCGGCATTCGTCCTGATAGTGCACGGCACGCCCAACGTCTTATATGGAACGCTGAGATATGCATGGTCGTGGAAGCACGTGGGAATTGTGGACTACATCCAGCGCCACGGCAGTGTTGACCCTCATATTTCGTATCTGAGCGTCTATCATAACTGGCCCGGATTCTTCGCAGTGAATGCTGTTCTGGTCGACCTGCTCGGCGTTGGAAGCGCCTTAAGCTATGCGGGGTGGTCGCCGGTCTTCTTCAACCTGATCGATGCCGGTGCACTGCTTCTCATTTTCACTTCACTGACCCATGATCGCCGCGTCGTGTGGTCCAGCGTGCTGATATTCTGCATCAGCAACTGGGTCGGCCAGGATTACTTCTCGCCACAGGCTTTCGCCTATTTTCTGCACCTGGTTATATTAGGAATCACGCTGCGATGGCTGCGCAACGCCACCCCGCGCCAACTGCCGCCATTCCAGCGCCTGCCAGTTGTCAGAAAACTGGCGTCTGGCTACAACCGGCTGATCACGCAATATAGCGACCCGGATACGCCGGTTGCCGTATCGCCGCGCGGGCTGCGGTGGCTGTATCAGGGGCTTATCATCCTCATGTTTGCGGTCATCGTCATAAGTCACCAGATAACGCCGCCCATGACGCTTTTCATGTTGTTTGGGTTACTGTTGCTGGGCCAGACCAATACTCGGGTACTGCCATTCGTTCTTGCGGCGATATTCGTACTCTGGCTCGTAACGGGCGCAGCGCCATTCATGCGCGGGCAGGTGACGGAGCTTGTCGACCAGCTTGGTCAGATTACCGACCACCTGAGTTCAAATCTGCACAACACTACTCAATTCAGCGCGGGGCAGGTGCTTGTCTCGGCTATGGTGCGCGGCCTCACCTTCAGCGTGCTGGCGCTGGCATTCCTGGGTGGTCTGCGCCGCTTGATCCATCATCGGATTGACTTGCCGGCCATCGTAGGTGTACTAGCGCC
>JAKALH010000224.1 GCA_021813225.1 Chloroflexota bacterium | reverse complement strand
GTATCTCGCAGGTACAAGACACAGTGAGGCTCAGCGCTAGATTGTAAAGTCCTCACCGTGCCAGATTCCGCGTTCAGGGATATGCAAGTGATCTTCCTTGCGAAGGTCGACCGAATGATGCTCCAGCGCATCCACCCGCGCCATCAATGACACCAGTGTGACGCCGATCGTATCGGGCAGGCGCGTATGCTCCAGGTCAGGAGCATCGCGGGCCGTATGCGGTTTGCTCCGCACAACAACCTGCCCGGGGACACCCACAACGACCGAGTTCGGCGGCACCGGCTTGACGACAACCGCATTAGCCCCGATACGACTGTCATCGCCGATGGCTATCGCACCCAGCACTTTTGCCCCTGCGCCGACAACGACGCGGTCGCCGATAGTCGGGTGCCGTTTACCTTTTGCCAGGCTGGTGCCGCCTAAAGTGACGCCGTGGTACAGCGTCACTTCGCAACCGACTTCAGCCGTCTCGCCGATCACGACGCCCATGCCGTGGTCGATGAAGAATCCCGGGCCGATGGTCGCGCCAGGGTGGATTTCGATGCCGGTGAACCAGCGTGTCAGTTGCGAAAGGTAGCGCGCGATCAGCTTAACATTATGGACCCACAGCCAGTGCGCAACGCGATGTGACCAGATCGCGTATAGACCCGGGTAGCACAGCAATACTTCCAGCTTGCTGCGGGCCGCAGGATCCCTTTCGAAAACCGAATGGAAGTCGTGTCGTATCGTCGCAAACATGTTTTATCGTCCAAATAGATGCAGAACCCGGCAGGGTGGCCGGCGCCTGCATCCGGTGACTGACGTTACTCCGCCAGATCAGCAAACAGATCCGTGCTGAGATAGCGTTCGCCGAACGACGGGATGATGACGACAATCAGTTTGCCGGCGCTCTCAGGCCGCCGCGCAACCTGTACCGCTGCCCAGAGAGCAGCGCCGGAAGAGATGCCGACGAGCAGACCTTCCTCGCGTGCCGCGCGTCTGGCAGTGGCGAAGGCATCATTGTTTTTCACGCGGATGACTTCGTCATAGATCTTTGTATTCAGTACCTGCGGCACGAAACCAGCGCCGATACCCTGGATCGGGTGCGGTCCCTTCTGGCCGCCGGACAGCACCGGCGAGGCATCGGGTTCTACGGCGACGACTTTGAAATCCGGCTTGCGTGACTTAATCACTTCGCCAATGCCTGTGATCGTGCCGCCTGTTCCTACACCGGCTACCAGGATGTCCACCATTCCATCGGTATCGCTCCAGATTTCCTCGGCTGTGGCCTTGCGATGAATGTCGGGATTAGCGGGGTTCTCGAACTGCTGCGGGATGAAGTAGCGCGGGTCAGCCGCAGCCAGTTCATTCGCCTTTCGGATGGCGCCATTCATTCCTTCCGCGCCGGGGGTTAGAATCAGGTCTGCGCCATATGCGCGCAGTAACATGCGCCGCTCCTTACTCATCGAACTGGGCATGATCAAGGTGCACTTATAGCCGCGCGCCGCGCAGACCATTGCCAGTGCAATGCCCGTATTGCCGCTTGTCGGCTCCAGCACAATCGTATCTTTGTTGATCAGGCCAGCCTGCTCAGCGGCGTCGATCATCGAGACGCCGATGCGGTCCTTCACGCTGTGAGCGGGATTGTAGAATTCCAGCTTCGCAGCGACAACACCGACGCATCCGTCAGTCAAGCGGTTTATTTTTACGAGAGGAGTATGACCAACCAGTTCTGTAACATTGTTCGCGATTTTCATTTGTATTCCTGTACGTAACTGTCGAAATTGCGACCTCGACTAAGGCTGGCTCCTGCACCGGCATCAAATGAACCGGAGCAGGTTAATAGAGCCTTAGCCAGGGATAACCTGACTTTCAGCATTTATGGAGATGATGCGGGCCACCTGACTGCGTTGAAGCAACAGGCACCCGCTAACTACAGAGGCACTGCAAAAAAAGATGTGCGGAGTAGCCTGCCAGGTCAGGTGCGTTATTCAGTTCACAAGGCATGAATGAGATAGACGCACTGGATTCCATGGGCACACATGATAGCACAGCTCAGCGCCTGCCCGACCTGATCCATTTTACGGTGCGTCATACCACCAGTCGGTTTTAACGCGCGGGTCCATATACGCGCCACCGTCACGCACAGCAATCGTCAAGGTATCGCCCAGGGCGGTTCCTACAGCCTGAGAATTGCGTATGGCGGGCAGTTTCATCGTGGAACGTTTACCGCCGGACAATTGGGCCTGGTACAGCGCCAGCAGGTTTGGATCGACGCAGAAACCCAGCATGTGCACGACATACCCGGATGCGTTCACTACCACCTGGTCCTGCAGCAGATACGCCACGGTCAATTCATTCGGCCCCGCATACAGCACCAGTGCACGGTAGTCTGGAGGGGCATTTGCCGCGTTCCGGAATGGGATATTGAGCGGTTCGCCGCGCGTCGTGCCGACGTCAAGAGCGGTGACTACCCAGTTCGTATTGAGTCCGCCGCGCGAGCCATACGGCGGCGCCGAACCAGGGCCGTCATTCCAGCGCCACAGATATACCTGGTAGGCCGCGACAAATGCAGGCTTTCGTTTGGGTGTGAACATATCGGCGAACTGCGGGCCGTCCCCAGTACCGGTGCCTCCGCCATAACTGACATAGTCCAGCGTCTGGTTCGTTTTGACATAGCCCAGAATGGATAACCGAAAGTCGGCGTTTTCATCGGTGATAGCATTGTTTTTATACGGCGGCCCCAGGAAAGATATCGCCTCATAGGGTGCCGATGAAGTCGTCGGGCAGGTATAAGGCTTGGCAACTATCGGGAAGTATGCTGTATAGGTTAACGCCTGAGCTGGAGAAAGATCGGTATTTGTAAGCTGCAAGGGGTTGCCTGTTGAGTGCTGTTGCGGAGCGGAGACTGTTATGGCATGATGCAGAGCCGACTTGTCACGCGAATCATATGCGCCTGCGACAGTCGGTGAAGGCACGTTGAGCATGACAGCAAACACCAGCAGTAATACGCCTGCTGAGCGATACAGATTTTTCCCTGCAATTACTTGCGACATGCTGCTCCTTGCCGATTCCGGCACCCGTCTTCGCCCTGAGTTTGAGTACGATGACGACTACCGGCAATCGGGCAATATGCTGAATGAGTAGAAATCACTTGCGTGATTCGCCGGGCAGGGTTTTATTGGTAGAGTCCGATCCTGTCATTCAAAGAGAAGCGTTTCATGAAACATAAACTTGATGGCAACACATGGCAGCTAATATACCTGATGCCATCCGAGTGGGTCTGGCGCAGTGTGTGGAAGGAAGACTGGGACCCACAGGCGGCACCTGCCGCGGGACAGTGGATGCCAGCCATCGTGCCCGGCGATGTGATATCAGATGCGCTGGATGCCCGCCTGATCGACAGTCCTTACGTCGATATGCAGAGCCGTCAGGCTGAATGGCTGTCTGAGCGCGATTGGGTCTACCGCAGGACATTCGAGCTTCCGGCGGATATGCGTGGAAGACATACTCGGCTGTGTTTTGATGGCGTTGATTTTACATGCCATGTGTACTTGAACGGAGAGTTTCTGGGTAAGCATGAAGGCATGTTCACCCATTTTGATTTCGACATCAGCGAGCATGTGCGTGCTGATATGCCGAATACCCTTACAGTGGTTGTCGAGCATATGCCGCCGGTGGAAAGTGTGCAGGGGCAGATCGGCTGGTCAAGCGAAGCCAGATTGTGGAAATCACGCTTTGCCTATAACTGGGACTGGTGTACGCGCCTGGTCCCGCTGGGTATCTGGCAGAGTGTATACCTTACGGCCACCGCCGAAGACTACCTGCAGGATGTCTGGGTGCGCACCCATATACAGGGCGAGAACGCAACAGTTGATGTACAGGCGCAGATACGTTCAGCAGTGCCCGTCGAACACACCACAACGACCCGATGCAGGCTGTATTCACCGGCAGGGGATTTGCTGGCAGACAGCGACGGCGTTGCTGCAAGTGTGTATGGTGGAAACGGAACTGCATCAATCCATCTCGATGTTGCAGAACCGCAGTTGTGGTACCCCAACGGGATAGGTGAGCAAACGCTGTATACCGTTCAGGTTGAGGTGCTGAGTCCTGCGCAGGAAATCAGCGATAGTCGAAATATCCGCTTCGGTATACGCACGATTCGTGCCGTGCCAAATGCAGGCGCGCCAGCAGATGCCTTGCCTTATACGCTCGAGATCAATGGCAGGATGATGTTCGTGAAGGGGTGGAACTGGGCGCCTGTCGACAATTTATATGGTCGCCTGCAGCCGGAGCGTTACGAGCGGCTATTACAACTGGCGCGCCATGCTCACTGTAACCTGCTGCGTGTCTGGGGCGGCGGCTTGCTGGAGCGCGAGCAGTTCTACGATCTCTGTGACAAGTACGGCATTCTGATCTGGCAGGAGTTCCACCAGTCTTCCTCCGGCATCAACAACCGCCCGCCCGAGGACAATGCCTATCTCGATTACATCGAGAAGCAGGCACGCCAGATGATACCCCTCAGGCGCAACCATCCTGCCCTGGCAATCTGGTGCGGAGGCAACGAATTGATGGATGACCGCCATACTCCGCTGTCAGATGCCCACCCGGCCTTGGCAAAGCTTAAGCAGGCTGTCAACGAACTTGACCCGGGCCGCCTGTGGCTGCCCACCTCATCTTCAGGTCCAGTTGAAGCCGGCGATATAAAACTGAAAGGCACCGGCAAGATGCATGATGTGCATGGCTCCTGGCAATACCAAGGCCCTGAGGAGCAATACCGCTTCTACAATAACATCGATGCGCTTTACCACTCTGAGTTCGGTGTCGAGGGTGCTGCCAATCTGATCACCATACGCCGGTTCATCTCCCCACACTATCAATGGCCGCCAGACGGCACGAATCCGGCATGGGTGCACCACGGCAGTTGGTGGTTGCACCGCGATAAGCTTGAGAGAATGTTCGGTCCGCTGGAAACACTCGAAACGTTTGTACGCGCAAGCCAATGGATGCAGGCCGAAGGACTACGCTATGCCATTGAAGCCAACCGGCGTCGCAAATGGCAGTGCAGCGGCGTTTCGCCCTGGCAACTCAACGAAGCCTTCCCTAATGCCGCCTGCACGAATGCGGTGGACTACATTGGCCTGACGAAACCCGCTTACTGGTGGGTTCGCCGCGCCTATGAGCCAGTCCACATCAGTGCGCAGTATGACCGAGTGGTCTGGGAGACAGGCAGCCGATTTAGTGCTGAAATCTGGTGCCACAACAGCCTGTCCAGACTTGCAGGTGCGCATTGGGAAGCACGCCTGTGTGATCTGAATGGTGAAACCATCGCTCATACTGGCGGCGCAGCCGATCTGAGCGGCAATGCATCGCTTCATCTGGGCAGCCTCAGTCATCAGCTCGGCGAATTGCATGCACATAACCTGCTGTGGCTGTCACTGTATTCATCGGATAACACACTGCTGTCGCGCAACGAGTACCTTTTCGCTGCGGGGAAGGATGCATTTCAGGGAGTGCTGAGAACCGCACCAACAACGCTTTCGGTTC
>JAKALH010000223.1 GCA_021813225.1 Chloroflexota bacterium | reverse complement strand
CAACCTGTTAAAGAGCGCCGTTATGCCTACATGATGCGCAAGTACCTGATATCGGCGTTCGTCGTGGCGAGTTTCGCCGGCTATGCGCTGAGCGAGCACAGCAACGACCCCGCGACGGCAGGCGGCGCAGGCCCGTTGCAGGCCAGTCAGTCCATCCCGGCCGTCACGGTATATCCCACCAGCGCGCCGGAAGCGACGCTGGCGCCGGCCCCCACGGCGGTTGCCATGGGACCGGCGGCTCCCACGCGCTCGGCCGCTCAGCCGACTGACGCTCCGCTGCCGACCGATACGGCCACAGCTGTGCCGCCCACGGCCACTGCGGCGCCTCCCACGGCGGTCGCCAGCGGCTATAAGGACGGGCAGTTCACCGGCAACGTGGCCGATGCCTATTACGGCACTGTGCAGGTAAAAGTGACGATTCAGCAGGGCAAGATCGTGAATGTACAGTTCCTGGACTACCCGCACGACCGCCGCCGCTCCGCAGAGATCAACAGCCAGGCCATGCCGTGGCTGCAGCAGGAAGCCATTCAGGCACAGAGCGCGCAGGTCGATCTGATTGGCGGCGCCACCCTCACCAGCGAAGCTTTCGTCGAGTCGCTGCAGACGGCACTGCAGAGTGCGAAAAGCTGAGGCATGAAACAGACCCGCCTGATGATGGGCATGCCCATCACCATCGAGATTGCCGAAACCAGCCGGCCGGCGCGCGAGCAGGACATCGACGAAGCCTTCCTGTTCCTGCAGTATGTCGACGACACGTTCAGCACCTACAAGCCCGACAGCGAGATATCGCGCATCAACCAGAAGCGCCTGGTGCTGGCGTCCGCCAGCGCGCCAATGCAGACCATTTTCGCCATGGCCGAGGAGACCCGCCAGGACAGCAGCGGCTACTTCGACATTCTGCGCAACGGGCGCTACGACCCTTCGGGGCTGGTAAAAGGCTGGGCGATTCTGAACGCCGCGGCCATGCTGCGCGAACGCGAATACCGCAACTTTTACGTCGAAGCGGGCGGCGACGTCGAGGCGGCCGGCCACAATGCGCAGGGCGAGAACTGGCGCGTGGGCATCCGCAACCCGTTCAACAGGCGCGAGATTGTCAAGGCGCTGTCGATCAGCGACTGCGGCGTGGCGACTTCCGGCACGTACATCCGCGGGCAGCACATCTATAACCCCATGTCCGATGCGCCGCTGCAGACCAGCATCCTGAGCCTGACGGTGGTCGGCCCGAATATCTACGAGGCTGACCGCTTCGCCACGGCCGCCTTCGCCATGGGCGAGCGCGGCGTGTCGTTCATCGGCATGCTGGAAGGCTTTGAGGCCTATCAGATTGACCAGACCGGCACGGCAACGTTCACCGACGGCTTCGAGAGGTATGTTCTGCAACCATGAAAATCATTGACAACTGGCTCAACCGCATCACGATGTACAGCCTGGCGGCCTATTACCTGGTCTTCCTGCTGGCCGCCGCGACGCTGCTGTCGTTCGCCCATGCGCTGCCCATCGACCCGTGGGCGCTGCTGTTCACCACCGGCTTTCTGCTGGCGGTGACGTGGGTCGCCAACACCCTGTTCGCGAAAGCGTTCGATGTGCCGGCCAACGTCGAATCGTCGTACATCACGGCGCTGATTCTGGCGCTCATCGTCGCCCCGTTGCGCGGCTACGCCGACCTGATCGTCATCGGCTGGGTCGGCGTGCTGGCGATGGCCTCGAAGTATATCGTCGCCATCCGCGGCAAGCACGTGTTCAACCCGGCCGCCTTTGCGGTGGCGCTGACCGCGTTGACGATCAACCAGACGGCCAGTTGGTGGGTGGGCAGCGGGCCGATGCTGCCGTTCGTCCTCGTCGGCGGGTTGCTGCTGGTGCGCAAGCTGCGGCGCTGGGGCATGGTGCTGGGTTTCCTGGCAACCGCGCTGGCCGTGTCGCTGGCGCTCACGGCGCTGGCCGGCGGCGATGTCCTGACGACGCTGCAGCAGATGATCGTCGCGTCGCCGCTGCTGTTCTTCGCCTTCATCATCCTGACCGAGCCGCTCACCATGCCGCCGACGCGCGGGCTGCAGATCGCCTACGGCGCGCTGGCGGGTTTCCTGTTCTCGCCGCAGGTGCACTTCGGCTCGTTTTACATCACGCCGGAACTGGCGATTCTGATGAGCAACGTGTTCTCGTACCTGGTCAGCCCGAAGCAGAAGCTGGTGCTGCAGCTCAAAGATAAAATTCACCTGGGTTCCGACCTGTGGGACTTCATCTTCGTGCCCAGCCGACCGCTCGCATATGCGCCGGGGCAGTACATGGAGTGGACGCTGGATCACACCCAGCCGGACAGCCGGGGCAACCGGCGCTACTTCACCCTAGCATCATCGCCGACGGAGAATAACCTGCGCGTGGGCGTCAAGTTTCCGGCGGACGCCAGCAGCTACAAGCAGGCCATGCTGAACATGGACGGCCGCACGCGCATCGCGGCGGCCCAACTGGCCGGTGATTTTACGCTGCCTGCCAATCCGCGGCAGAAGTGTGTGCTGATCGCCGGCGGCATCGGCATCACTCCGTACCGCAGCATGATCAAGTATCTGCTGGACCGCAACGAGCGCCGCCCCATCACGCTGTTCTACGCCGCCCGCACCATCAACGATATCGTGTACCACGATGTGTTCAGCGCCGCGCGGCTCAAACTGGGCATCCGCACCATCTATACCTTGACCGACAGCAAGCGCGCGCCGGCGACCTGGAAGGGGAGCGTGGGGCGCATCACCCCTGCGATGATCCAGAACGAGGTGCCGGACTTCATGCAGTGCGTGTTCTACCTGTCCGGCCCGAATGCGATGGTCGAGGAATTCGAGGGCACGCTGGCGGAAATGGGCGTGCCGCCACGCCATATCCGGAAGGACTTCTTCCCCGGTTTTGCGTGACTTGCGCAGTTCGCCCCGCCACGCGCTTCATCTGGCCGGATGCCACTTGCAAGACGAGTTGCTGGCGTGGCTGTGAACCTGCCGCTGGATCAACCCGCTCTTCGGCAACCAATTGAACCAGCCTGGTACACACCACGGCGGGTAGTTGAACCGAAATTGTCGTCGCGCTCATACTCACGTGAATCCTTTGACGGTTATCATATCTTCTGGGCTGCGACCGAAACTATCATGGCGCAGCCCAGAAGGAGGCCGGCATACCATGAGTGAGTATCAGTACTACGAATGGCTCGCTGTCGACCGGCCGCTGACCGAAGAAGAGATTGACGATGTCGGCGGTCTGTCGAGTCACATGGACATCGTGACCGCCACCCAGGCCGTCGTCACCTACTCGTGGGGCGATTTCAAGCACGATCCCCGCAAGGTGTTGCTCAAGTACTTCGACGCCATGTTCTATGTGGCGAACTGGGGCAGCCGCCAGTTAATGTTCCGGTTCCCAGCCTCGACTGTTGATGAGGAAGCGGTCTTGACCTACTGCATCGAGGATCGAATCAGCCTGACTCAGCAAGGCAGGTTTCAAGTCCTGGAGATCGACCTGAGCGAAGAAGAATGTGGCGATTGGATCGAAGTGGAAGGGATCCTGTGGCGGTTGATCCCATTGCGTGAGCAGATCATTCAGGGCGACTACCGCGCGTTATACCTGGCATGGCTGAAGGCGAAGCAGCTTAACGAGCACGACGGCGTGGAGGATGAGTCTGAGCCGAGTGTGCCGGCGGGCCTGCGCACCTTGAACGCCGGACTGAAGACGTTCATGCAATTATTCGAAATCGATCCGCACCTCGTCCGGGCCGCGGCCGAATCGAGCGACCCGCTGGAGTCAGTCTCGGACCAGGCGTTAGCCAGCGCCCTGGCACGCCTGCCCCGGCAGGAGTGCGATGCGTTTCTGCTGCGCGTCCTGCAGAACGAGGCGCAGGTGGGCAGCGCCTTGCGAAAACGACTGGTCAAGCTGGCAGGCCATGAGAAGCCCGCCGCGTCGCAGCGGAGCCGCTCGCCTTCAGCGCTCTCTGAGGCGGCCAAACGCTACAAGCAGGAGGAGCAGCGCCGCGAGCAGGCGAAGGTCGAGCGGGAGCGCATTCAGGAACTGGAAGAGCTGGCCAATCGCGAGGAAACCACGTGGCCGTGGGTGGAGCGCTTGATTGAGCAGAAAGCAGCCAAGCCCTACGACGAAGCCGTGGCGCTACTGGTGAAGCTGCGTGACCTGGCGGCATACCGGAAATGGATGCCGGAGTTTGAGTCACGCGTGATTACCCTGGTGAGCCGCTATGCCGGGCGGCCGTCGCTGATGGAGCGGCTGCGCCGGGCAGGGCTGGTGAGGTGAGAGGCCAAAAACACGTTACGCGAGCATTAGATTCCCCCAGCAGGAGTTGAGTGTGTCTAAGCGACACCTTGTGTGGCTGGCGGAGCGGATTGTTTGAGGCTCTGACGTGTCCGGCTAGATGATCTGTGCCGCTCAACGACGGTAACACCCTATAGTGAGTCGTTGTCCCAACGCTGCAGAAACGCATTGGTGTCGAGCACACTGAACGCGCTTGTGCTCAGTTCGCGCAGGAAGTGACGATTGTCCGAGATCAGATAACGTGACTCCATCCACTCGGCAAAGGCGCCAATAAAGGCGTCTGCCTTCTGTCGCAGGCCCAGGTCAACGTACTTGGCCACCAGTTCGGCCGGTACAGGCTCGTCGACGATGAAAGCGAAGGCGCTTTCGTGGAACAAGCGATAAAACAGGCGCACCTGCTCAGGCGTGACGAGGTTGCGCGTCACCTCCTGGGCAATCAGGCGGGGAATGATCAGCACCAAATCCGGGCCGATCAGCGTGAGCAAGCGAAAGGCGTTCGGTTCTCCTTGTCCCAGACCCTGGATGAAGACGCAGCTATCGATAGAGATGCGCATATTCAGCGTCGAAGATGTCCTGACGTGTCTGCTGCATGCGCTCCACGACTTCCTCGCGGCTGGCCCCTATATGTATCCCCCCATCGCGTTCGATCTGCTCGCGCAACGCAGACAGGTTGCGTAACCAGGCGCGGTGCTGTGTCGCAATGTCGACCAGGCGCGACACCACTGCAACTGGATCAACCTGTTCTTCGGCAGCCAATTGAGCCAGCTTGGTGTATATCTCGGCTGGTAGTTGAACTGAAATTGTGTTCGCGCTCATCATTAAGTGGTCCCTTACGGTATCGCCCATGTCCCCGATAAGGGGCTGCAATTTTCTTGCACAGCAATACCCCCGGCAGGACTTGAACCCACAACACCCGCCTTAGGACGGCGGTGTTCTATCCAGTTGAACTACGGGGGCGCGCCGAACGAACCGACACTTGCTATTTTAGCGCATCTGTAGATTCCACACCTCCGAGTTCTGGCAGAACTCGGAGGTGTAAACGTCGCAGCGCTTACATGACCAGGTTGAACAAATAGCCGGTGAGGATGATGGCAAGCGCAATCACGCCAATGAAGACCGCGATGAGCTGCGGCTTCAGCACGCGGCGCAGGATGATCATCTCCGGCAGGCTCAAGCCCACCACCGACATCATGAAGGCCAGCACCGTGCCCAGGCTGGCGCCTTTCTCGATCAGCG
>JAKALH010000222.1 GCA_021813225.1 Chloroflexota bacterium | reverse complement strand
AGGCGCACCTCGCGCAGCGCGACATCGACATCCTGTTCGGTCAGGATGCCGCGCTTGTTGAGGCGGTCGAACACCGCTTGCAGTTTTTCACTCAGATTTTCGAACATGGGTGCTCAAGTGAGAGTGCAGTCCCGTGTGTCAGGATTTTGAAATGCCCCGGATATTTGCCAAACGTGTGAAAGCGTAGTATTTTAAATGTATTATGGGTAATGCGTCAAGCAAGGCAGAACAGGTCAAGTCCATCATCGTTCAAAGCGGTGTCGTCGCCATCCTGCGTGGCAGTTTCGACGGCTGGTTCGTCAGAATCGCACAGACTCTGGCGGATGCCGGAGTGATGGCCATGGAAGTGACAATGAACTCGCCAAAAGCCGTGGAAGGCATTCAGCAGGTTCGTTCTGAGCTGGGCGAGAGGGTGCTGATGGGGGCAGGGACGGTGCTGACTGAAAAGGACGCCGCAGCGGTCATCGATGCTGGCGCACGTTTCGTGGTTGCACCTAACACGAGTCCCGGCGTGATACGCTACTGCGTTGAACACGATGTCTGCGTGATACCCGGCGCCTACACGGCGACTGAGATCATGACAGCTGTGGAGCTTGGCGCTACTCTGGTCAAGATTTTTCCAGCCGAACTGTCGTATTTCAAAGCCATCCGCGGACCGCTGAACAAGGTTCCATTTGTACCGACAGGGGGAGTTGACCTGCACAACGCCGCCGACTTTATCAAAGCCGGAGCCGTCGGCGTCGGGATGGGCAGCGCATTGATTGGCGAGTATGTGAAACAGGCCGATGGCCTGCAGACCATGCACCAGCGCGCCAGTGAGTTGATACGCGCCGTGCGCGCTGCTAAAGGTCTTCAGCATACTTGACGAGGGGGGGCCATTCCGCTAGAATCCTCGTGCTGCTTCAGTGGTGACGTAGCTCAGACGGTAGAGCAGGGGACTCATAAGCCCTTGGTCACTGGTTCAAGTCCAGTCGTCACCACCTCGCACCGCTGCACTGCTATTACTTCTGCCTCTGTCGGGGCATCGGTTCAGAACTTCCACAGCCATTGTGCTGTGTGTGGCCAGCGAACAAAGCGCCCAGTTACGCGATGCTGGGTCCTGTTCAAACGGTCGCACTTGATTTTTACTAAACCGTTTGACAACAACATGCGCCGATGTGTATCGTTGGTCTATGTGAAATGAGTCTGGATGACTCAGCGTGCTGCATAACAAAGGCGACGAAATGAATGCCCGTGCACGTTTGACAGTCAATATGGAATCATGTAATATCCCAACACGGGCCTGCCGTTGCAACCGTTTGAACAAGCCGGAAAAGCGGTTATCGTGAAGTCTACGACTCCTGGGGCAGAATGGTTCTGGTGTCAGTGCGAGGACTCTATCAGTAGAAGTATTTTCTTCACGACACCAGGATCGCGCTGCCAAACGATGTATAGTAGCGGGTGTGACCGGCGTAAAGGGCAAATGATGGTTAACCGCCAGGTCTTTCCCGTTTTAGCCGGGTTTCTGTGAGAGTCATACCTTGAGGTATTTGCAAAGCATCGGTGTTGGTGGCTGATAAAACCTGCAGGAGCATCCCGCGCTTGCCCGGGTTCAACACGATTTTATGCTGCTAGTACGACCGACCTGTTTCGGATACGGGGCTGAATATGCCTTGGGCGCTACACGCACAGGTTACAGTCGTCGCGGTGTAACAGCTTCAATTAATAACTCCCCGCAAGTCGCTAAAAGCAGTGCAAGGGCCAAACTGCCCCTCATTGTTCAGATACAACCCGGGCTGCCCTGTCTGCCAATTGCGCTCTCAACCCGTGTTCCTGATATCAGTCATACAATCTCCAGTATGGGTTCCCATACCGAACCACGGCATTCGACATCACTCTTGATCAGCTCTGCCTATTGGTGCCCATTAAACTCGCATTCACCCACCGGGCGGTTGCCCGGTCTGATGAAGTAGATCAGCCAGGTTGAGTAAGGAGGTGATTTGATCGAAGTGAGTGAATCGTCATTTTTGACGTTTTCCAATGTGAGCGCTTTTAAGTACTAATGGAGGATATGAAGTGTTAAAGAAGAAAGTAAGTCGCCGTCAATTTCTTTATGTCTCCGCTTTTGGGGTCGCTGGTGCAGTGATCGCCGCCTGCACATCGGCGCCGCCGGCAACAACGGCACCGGCAGCCACGTCTGCCCCTGCTGCTACAACAGCACCTCAGGCAGCCAATACGCCGACTCCGATCCCGACTGAGGCAGCTACGGCTACCGCCGTTCCTACCGCAGCCGTTGCGTCAGCCAAAGAGGCTCCTGCTCTGGCCGACCTGGTCAAGGCTGGTAAACTGCCGCCGCTGGCCGAGCGTCTGCCGCAGAATCCGCTGACGGTCTCACCCGTCGACGGCATCGGCAAGTACGGCGGGCGCATCCGCAGTTTCTGGAAAGGCACCTGGTCTGGATTCTTCCAGGAGTCACAGTACGGCCATTCGCCGCTGCGCTGGATCAACGACGGTTTGGGCATTGCCCCGGGCATGGTTGAGTCGTGGACGACTAACGCGGATAACAGCGAATGGACTCTGAACTTCCGCAAGGGTCTCAAATGGTCCGACGGCCAACCCGTCACGGTCGACGACGTCCTGTTCTGGTGGAACGATCTGGTCCAGGGGACCAATGCCAGCTACCCGGACGCTGTGCCGGACTTCGGCCAGGATGCGAACGGCAAGCTCGTCAAGTTCACCAAGGTGGACGACTTCACCTTGAAGCTGACCTACGGCACGCCGTCTCCGTTGACTGCCAAGCGTCTCGCCATGTGGGTGAATGCGAACATCGGCCCGCGCTGGATCGCCCCGATGCACTACCTCAAGCAGTTCCACCCCAAGTACAACACGGCAGAGAAGGACTTCAAGGACTTCAACACCAAGGCCGAGACCTGGACGAACCCCGACATGCCGACGCTGAACTCCTGGATCCTGACCAAGTATGAGGCCGGCAAGGGACTGACCGCCGAACGCAACCCGTACTACTACGTTGTGGATACTCAGGGCAACCAGTTGCCTTACATCGACGGACTGGACTGGACCAACGTTCAGGATGCCCAGGTCGAGATGCTGATGGTACGCCAGGGCAGCATCGATCACCAGCACTTCCATGACTTCACGCTGGCCGACATTTCCACCCTCAATGACAACGCGGCTGCCGGCGGCTACGAAGTGTATCTGTGGGACTCCGGCTCCGGCACGGCCATGATGTACTTCTGGAACTATGACGCCAAGGACCCCAAGGTCCGCGCGCTGTACCGCACTCCGGAATTCAAGCAGGCCATGTCCTTTGCGCTCGATCGCCCTACGATTCAGAAGACGGTGTATTACAACACCGGTATCCTGACTACCGGCACGATGAGCCCCAAGGCGTTCGAGTTCAACTTCAACGCCGAGGCGCAAGCCTTCTACCAGAAGGCGCGCGATATCTATGCCGCATACAACCCGGATAAGGCGAAGTCCCTGCTGGATGGCATCGGCGTAAAAGCCGGCGCCGACGGCAAGCGCACCTTCCCGGACGGCTCGAAGCTTGAGGTCCGCGTGGACATACAGGCTGACGCCGGCAAGGAGGCCACGAGCGTCCTGGAAATCGCCAAGAAGAACTGGGAAGCCATCGGCCTGAATGTCGTGGTCAACCAGGTCACGCCGACCGCCTTCGCCGCGCAGTGGGGTGGCGGCGATCTCACCTTCCGCACAAACTGGGAAGTGGGCGACGGCCCCGACCACCTGCTGTACCCGAGCTGGGTCGTCCCGAACGAGCCGGCCCGCTGGGCGCCATTGTGCGGCCGCCTGATGCAGTTTGCCGGCACCCCGCAGGAGAACAGCGAGAAAAACGTCAGCCCGTGGGACCGCAAGCCGCCAAGGTTCAACAAGGACGATAAGGATTACAAGGGCACGCCCATCGAGAAGATCCAGCAGATCTACGCTAAGGCCATCGTCGAACCCGATGAGGTCAAGCGCGCCAGCCTGGTCTGGCAGATGTGGACAATCCACGAGGACCAGGGGCCCTTCTTCATCGGCACTGTGGCGAACTATCCCAGAATCATCATCAAGAGCAAGAAACTGACCAATATCCCCAAGCGCGATCAGCTCAAGCTGGGCGGTTTCGTCAATCCGTGGATTATCCCGTTCCCTGCGGTCACCAATCCTGAGACCTGGTCTTACCTGTAAAGATCGGTAGTCTGTTGGCGCCTGCGGTAATGCGGACGCCTGTGGGAAGGAGCGCGGCGCGGTTTTTCCCCGCTGGCGCTCCTTCCCTCAATCCAAGAGGGATGAGAGGGCAAAGGATATAAGCAATGGGAAGCTATATATTGCGCCGCTTGGGTTACATGTTTGTGACGCTGGTGATTGTGACGGTGCTGGGTTACATCATCATCGAGTTGCCGCCTGGCTCCTATGTGGAGTCTGAAGTGGAACGCCTGCGCCAGATGGGCGGCAACCTGACGCAGGGGCAGATTGACGCGCTGTATAAGCGCTATGGTCTGGATCAGCCTGAGTACGTGCGCTTCTGGCTGTGGATATCCGGCTTTGTGCGCGGCGATTTCGGTCAGGCATTCGCCTACAACATGCCGGTCAGCCAGATCATCTATGACCGCCTCGGCCTGACACTGCTATTTTCCATCAGTTCGCTTATCTTCAGTTGGGTGGTGGCCATCTTTGTGGGGGTGTATTCCGCTACACATCGATATACCATACCCGACTATATCATCACGGTGCTGCAGTTTATCGGGCTGGCTGTGCCCAATTTCCTGCTGGCGCTGGTGCTCATGGTTTTCGCGCAGAACGCATTCCACATGGAAGTCGGCGGTTTGTTTTCATCGCAGTATCAGGGTGCGCCGTGGAGTATCGGAAAATTTCTCGACCTGCTCAATCACCTGTGGATTCCCATCATCGTCATTGGCGCCAGCAACACGGCCTGGGTCAGCCGCGTCATGCGCGCCAATCTGCTGGATGTGCTGAATATGCAGTATGTGCAGACGGCGCGCGCCAAGGGGTTGCAGGAAAATGTGGTCGTCTGGAAGCATGCTTTCCGAAACGCCATCCATCCATTGATCATGGTACTGGGCAGCAGTCTGCCGGGAATCATCTCCGGCGAGACGATTGTCGCGATTGTGCTCAACCTGCCGACAACCGGCCCGATTTATTTCAACGCCTTGATCCAGAAAGACATGTACCTGGCCGGCGCATTCCTGGTGTTCCTGGCCATTGCCTTGTTAGTGGGAAACCTGTTGGCGGATATTCTGCTGGCATGGGTCGACCCGCGTATTCGTTATGAGTAAGGCACGCCAGAACCGGGTTGCTGTGTGATGCGGGCCGTACCAGAAGTGTATCCGGGAGTCAGTAATCAATTGGTGAGGGAATAACCATGAGCAATGCTGTAACAGGCGCGCCATTAGCGCCGCCGATACCGCAAGCTACGGCTGATGAACCTGTCAGTGAGGTCGGACAACTATCGCAATGGACGCTCATCCGCATGCGGTTTGCCCGCAACCGGCTGGCGATGTTCGGCCTCATCGGTCTGATATT
>JAKALH010000221.1 GCA_021813225.1 Chloroflexota bacterium | reverse complement strand
AGAAGGCTGTCATCCACCTCGGAGGCCGTCTCAATCATTTTTTCGCGCGCTGCCTTCGCAGCCTCGAGGTATTGAGCGGGCACCTCGTCCTCATGCACGATCTCGCCTTTATCGCCGCTGAAGGTCACGCAGCGCATATTCAGCAGGTCGATGACGCCGTTGAAGTCGCTCTCCAGCCCGACCGGCAGGTTCATCACCAGCGGCTTGGCAGCCAGGCGGTCGACAATCATATCGACCGTGCGTTCCAGGCTGGCGCCGACGCGGTCCATTTTGTTCACGAAACAGATACGCGGTACGCCAAACTTATCAGCCTGCC
Source organism: Chloroflexota bacterium (assembly GCA_021813225.1). Classification (GTDB taxonomy): domain Bacteria; phylum Chloroflexota; class Anaerolineae; order J036; family Brachytrichaceae; genus CAIXPS01. The sequence goes on along the minus strand of JAKALH010000221.1, from coordinate 5,233 downwards.
GCCAGACAGTCTCGGACTGCGGCTCTACGCCGGCGACGGCATCGAATACGACGACGCCGCCGTCGAGCACGCGCAGGCTGCGTTGCACCTCGACGGTAAAATCAATGTGGCCGGGAGTGTCGATCAGGTTGATCTGGATATCTTTCCAGTAACAGGTTGTCGCCGCCGCTGTGATAGTGATGCCGCGTTCCTGCTCCTGTACCATGTAATCCATGGTGGCAGCGCCTTCATGCACCTCGCCGATCTTATAGGTGCGGCCCGTGTAGTACAGGATGCGCTCAGACGTAGTCGTCTTTCCGGCATCAATGTGCGCAATCACTCCGATGTTGCGCAGTTTCTCGATTGGATATTCCTTCGACATCTCTATCACCATGCGGCTGGTCGCGCGCTATAACCGGCGCTGACGCCAGTCACATCTGCTGTCTACCACCTGAAATGGGCAAAGGCGCGGTTCGCCTCGGCCATCTTATGAGTCTCCTCGCGTTTCTTGATCGCGGCGCCGTTATTGCTGGAAGCATCCACCAGCTCGGAAGCCAGTTTCTCGGCCATGGATTTGCCGGAGCGTTTGCGCGCTTCGCCGATCAACCAGCGCATTGCCAGACTTTCCTGGCGGAAGGGGTTCACTTCAACCGGGACCTGCAACGTGGCACCGCCAACGCGGCGCGGCTTGACTTCGATCGCCGGGCGCAGGTTGGTCATGGCGTCCTCGAACACCTGCATGGCAGGTTTCTGAGCGCGTTCGGCGGCCAGGTCCAGCGCCTGATATACCACCCGCTGGGCTGTGCTCTTCTTGCCTCGGTGCATCATACGGTTAATCAACCGCTGCACGGTCGGGCTGTTGTACTTCAGATCGGGTCCCACTTCCCGTTTTGCTGGACGATATCGTCTTGGCATGTTTTATCCTTCTTACCTTGAACAACTGGCGCCACATCAGCTCTGGCGCCCGCAGTCTGGTCACTCGCCGCTGTTACTTGCCTTTGGCGGCAGCAGCCTTCTTCGCGCGCTTGACGCCGTACTTCGAACGCCCCTGGCTGCGCTTCTCGACGCCGTCGGTATCCAGCGTGCCGCGCACGATGTGGTAGCGCACGCCGGGCAGGTCTTTCACACGGCCGCCGCGCACCAGCACCACCGAGTGCTCCTGCAGTCTGTGGCCTTCACCCGGAATGTAAGCGGTAACTTCAGCGCCATTGGTCAACCGCACACGGGCCACTTTGCGCAGCGCCGAATTCGGTTTCTTGGGCGTCACGGTGCGCACCACCGTGCACACGCCGCGCTTCTGAGGCGCGCCGGTGGGTTGCACTGTGCGCTTGCCACCTTCCAGCGAATTGGTGGTGAACTGCAACTGCGGCGCCTTGCTGTACGACGGCTTAGGCTTGCGACCTTTGCGAACCAGCTGATTAATTGTCGGCATTTTCTCTCTCTTACTGAATTCACTCGCTTATAGGCGACAGAAGAGGCTACTGATGAACCCAGTAGCCTCTTTTCTGATTCAATTCCAGCTTGGCGCACCATGCGCCCGCTCACTAATGGACAAGGCGAGCGTTTAGCCTGTAAATTATACCTGTATCACTATTTTTGTCAAAGTCATTTTGTCAGGCCGTCAGTACATATCGGCGGCCGCCTGTTTCGCAGCGTCTGAGTTTTCGAAAATACTGAACAGAGCGGTGAATCCTACCATGTTCATCACATCGCGCACGTTCGGTGGAAGCGAGCATAAAAGTATGTCCCCGCCTCTTTCGCGTATCTGCCGGCGTGCCGCCAGAAGCACGCGCAACCCGCTGCTGGAGATATAGGTGATCTCCGCCGCATCGACGACTACCGCGCGCGTATCCTGAGAGAGCGCGCGCATCAACGCACGTTCCAGCACATGCACGGTGCTGGCGTCCAGCCTGCCGCTCACAGTGAGGACGGGGATCGGCTTGCGGTCTGCGCTGTCCCCGGATGCCGGGATGTAGGCCGACTCACGAACGTTGAGAACTGCGATCATAATGCTTAATCATGGTCAGGCGATTGCCGACTCCCGGCAGGTTGAACTCAAAGCAGATATCGTCCATCACCTGCCGCATCAGGTGCAGGCCGAGTCCGCCAATCTTCACGTCATCCAGTGTGCGGCAAGGTTCAAACTCCGGGAGACTTGCGGGGTCAAATGGATGGCCCTGATCGATCAGCACGATTTTCAGGCGCTGCCCCGGTTCCGCTGTCACGTCACAGCAGATGGCGCCCTTCCCGCCATCGTAGGCGTGATCGATGATGTTCGAACATGCCTCATCGACTGCCAGTTCGATACGGTTGACGACGGTTTCGCCGAATCCGGCGTCCATCGCGGCAGACGCTACGAATTTCGACACTTCCGCCAGTTTATCATGTCGTGCCGGCACAACTAAACGTGGCATCGGCGTCATCAGAATGAGTCCACAGCATCGAGGACATCATTGAACTGTATGAACAGCGTGTGAAAACCAACCAGCGTCAACGTGTCTCGAATGCGCTCGTTCGCCGAAACCAGCACCACATTGCCGCCATTGTTCTTGGCGGCCTTCAAGGCAGACAGCATCGCGCGCAGGCCGGCGCTGCTGACATAGCTCAAGTCCGCAAAATCCAGCGCAAGTTTCCGCCGGCCGTGTTCCAGCAGGCCCTTCAGTGCGTTGTCGAACTCCGGCGCGGTGGCGCTGTCTATACGACCGGACACAGTGACGATATCGACTTCTTTGAGCGGTTTAACGCTGATTTCCATAAGCACTGATTTTAACAGGTGCAGCAGAAGTGTGCTGTGGCCGCATCTGGCTGCTGACGGCGAATGCGATCACCAGCCACAGCAGCATGACGGAATTGTGAAAGTCGATATTGAAAAAGTAGTGGTCGAAGATGCCGCTGATGAGCGCACCCGTCACGCCGCCAAATGCGCCCATCCAGATCGCGCCGAGGTCTTCATCCGAAAGCATCATTTTCCGCGCGCGCAGAGCGCTTACATACAGCACCACTATCGTGATGGTAAATGCGCTCAAGCCCAGCAGACCCATCTGCTGCGCAATCAGCAGGTACATGTTCGATACGCCGATATACAGGTCGACATCGGGCGTGCTGGCGAATCCCACACCCAACAGCGGATAACGCCCGATCAGCCGGAAAGCGTCTTTGTATTCGCCGAAACGCATCTGTGTCGCCAGGTCCTGGCCGGCGAACCCCGCTGCAAAATGGGAGATGAGGCTGCTGGTCTGCGGCAGTACCAGCGCCAGCGCAACAATGACCGCCGCCAGCAGCAGGATGCGCCGGTAGCGCAACAATCCGATGAGCACAGCCACACACAGGAACGCCAGAATCGCGCCGCGCGAAATGGTCATGACCAGCGCAAGGCCAACGACACTGAGAATAATGAACACGATCCATTTCGGCAGCAGCGGCTTGTGCGTGAAGAGCTGTGGCAGGGTAACGCTGCCGGCGACCAGCAGGTAGCCGCCATAGGCATTCGGGTCAATCCACAATCCTGTGGCGCGCTGCAACTGTGACGGGTCATCCAGTACATAGTGCAATACGGTAGGTCCGGTCGGGTAGCCAAAGGGGCGCAGCGCCGACAGCAGACGGATTGCCAGGTCGCCGGGTATCACATACAGCAACACCCCGGCAAGTGCAGCCAGCCCGCCTGCCAGGATGAAGACTCTCACCGAGCGCCTGAGGATGGCGTGGTCGCGCAGTATCGATATCAGCACAAACACCATCGCCAGGCTGATGATGAGTTCGGCAAAACGGCGCAATACCAGTGGCGTCAGCGCGCCGTTGGGCAAGCCCACAATAAACGTCACAACAGCCGCCACCATGAGGCCGAGCACTGGAAGTGCAATCGGCACATCCCGCACCTGCAGCGGGTGTCTGGAGAGGCGAAAGAACCAGGCGACCACCAGCAGGACCAGCGCCAGGTCGAGAAAAGTCGGCGTCAGCACAAACTTCACCGGCGCGGCGAAGCGTGGCAGGATGGCGATGACAATAATGAGCAGCCACACCGCGTACTCGTCGCTGCGGAGCGCCCAGATGCCGGCGGCCAGTACCGGTACGCTGGCGATCAGGATCAGCGGATTGACGAGAGCGGCGGCGAGGCCGACGGCGATACCGGCAACCAGACACAGCGCCAGCAATCCCAGTAAGCGAATGCGCCTGTTGCGAAAAGACAGCAATTCCAGGAATGAGGCACCACTTCGCCGAATGGGCTGAGAACTCATGGCTCACACTGTGGCTGTAGTGCGTCGGAGTCTGTCAGGCAGCCTGATCAAGTTCCGCACCCAGCGCGCGCCCGGTGTAGTCGTACATCTTCGGCGCCGCATCGCCGCGAACGGCGGCGCCGTCCACGACGACCTTGCGAATATCGCGCCGCGACGGCACTTCATACATGACATTGACCAGCGTGCGTTCGATGATGGCGCGCAAACCGCGCGCACCGGTCTGTTGTTTCATCGCCAGGTCCGCCGCCGCATGCAGCGCGTCGTCGGTGAATACCAGTTCAACGCCGTCCAGACTGAGCATGCGCTGATATTGCTTGACGATCGCATTCTTCGGGCGGGTCAGCACATCGATCAGACCTTTATGATCAAGCGGATCCAGACCAACGACGACGGGCAGGCGCCCAACCAGTTCCGGTATCAGACCGTAGTGCATCAGATCGTCGGGAGATATATGATGCATGGCGGTCGCCTTGGTCTGCTCGTTGTTTTTCGTTATATTGGGCGTTGGAACACCAATACGCCGTCGCAGACCTAAACGCTCCGTAACGATGCTGTCCAGCCCTTCAAATGCGCCGCCGCAGATGAACAGGATGTCCGTGGTGTCAATCTGCAGCATCTCTCCCTGCGGGTGTTTCCGGCTGCCCTGCGGCGGCACAAGAACCACGTTACCCTCGACGATTTTCAGCAGGGCCTGCTGCACCCCCTCGCCAGAAACGTCGCGTGTAATGCTGGGATTGGCGCCGGACTTGCGCCCGATTTTGTCGATTTCATCGATATACACAATACCGCGCTGCGCCCGCGAAATATCGTTATCTGCGGCCTGTATCAGGCGCGCCAAGATAGTCTCGACGTCCTCGCCCACATAGCCCGCTTCGGTCAGCGCAGTCGCATCAGCGATGCAGAACGGCACATCCAGGAGCTTGGCCAGAGTCTGCGCCAGCAGCGTCTTGCCGCAGCCCGTAGGCCCAATCAACAACACGTTGCTCTTGCCTACCTCTACATCGGCTAAGCGTCCCTTG
>JAKALH010000220.1 GCA_021813225.1 Chloroflexota bacterium | reverse complement strand
TGTTTCCGTAGATGTCTTCCCAGGTGAAACGCACGTCTTCGCTGGTGACCGGCTGGCCGTCGGACCACTTCAAGCCCTTGCGCATGAAGAACGTGAAGTCCTGGTTGTTGTTCTCGACTTTGAAGTCCTGAACCACATTGCCTCTCACGCCCTGCACACCCAGGTCGGGAGCCTTCAATACCGGTTCATTCATCATAACGAATATATCGGGCGCCCAGTTGGCTACAGCGTGCGCACTGTGCAGTGTGCCGCCATACTTGCCGGCCTGCCAGTTGGGCACGTTCGCGGTGGACTGCAGCACGCCAGGCCCGACGACGAATGGCTCAGTCGGCAGTCGTTGATCGAGAGGCGGCAGTTTGCCAGCTTTCACCTGAGCGTCCAGGACGGGGGATTCCGTGTACTTGGCAGGCTTGGCTGCCGGGGCAGTCGTGGCTGCGGGTGCGGATGTTGCAGCAGGCGCTGAAGTTGCAGCGGGTGCGGATGTCGGCGCGGTTGCGGGTGTGGAAACTCCTGCGCAGGCTGCGAGCATCGACGCGGATGCCAAAAGCACTAAATATTTCATCAGGTGCGATGGCTTATTCATGGTGAACTCACTCCTTTTACCACAGATAAACTTGGCGAACTTGAACGGCATGGCAACCGTTCGGCGAGAGCACTTTGCCACCTTTGGCTGTTTGTTTGTGTTATCTTATGGGGATTCTCCTGTTCTTCCTCCTTTATCGCATATCTCAGCTCATTCTCCCTTCGTGTGGACGATTGAGCGCGTATGACATCATTGCGTTGTGGGTAAGACCTGGCTGTTAATGTTGGCGATACACTTTGTGCATAATGCACAGAAAATGCTCCGGCACCTGTGCGTCGGGCGCATTCTCACAGCCCTTGTGAACTGCCATAAGTTCCGTATCGTGCACGACTCCTACTGTCGAAGCTCAAGCGAAAGGAGAAATGGCGTATATAGTAGAGTTTACTGGCGGCAGGGTGTATTGTCAACCGGTGGGCAGCATTGTTTGGCGTTTCGACAAAGCTGGTTTGACGGTGTAACACCGGATAGGCCGCCTGAGTGCGGCGAAACGTCAAATAACGCGCGTGAGCTGGCCTGCTGATCTGTGCCGGACACTTAACCTACGGTCGAAAGCGCATCTCGATCTCGCGCGCCAGTGCGATGCCTTCCTCGGTGAGCGTTATAGAACGCGCTTTGCGGCTTTGATGGATCAATCCGCGGTCTTCCAGCCCATTCAATGTGGTAAAGGTGTAGCCCTTCCAGGCCTTGCGCGCGCCCTGGCTGGGGCCGCTCTGCTCTTCCCAGGACGATAAATACAGCAATAACAGCGTTAACTCCTCGATTAGTTCCTGGCTTTCGGCGGCCGGATCAGACTGACCTTCGACCGGCAAGCCGCCTGTGGTTGGCGGCTGCAGCGGGTTCGCCGGATGGATATCCAGGTCGGTCAGCCATTCATTGATGCGCCGCACGACGCGCGAGTGATGAAAAGCCTGCCATTCCTGGCGTTCACGGGCATGGTCGGCCAGTTTATCCCGGAAGCGCCTGAAAGCGCCAGAGCCGCGGATGGCGCGCCATAACTCGCCCTGTAACTGGCGGTCTGCGACGGTGACGATATATGCTTCCATATCCTGGTATTCATCGGCGCTATCGACATGAGGTATATGCAGAAAACGGACGCCGTCCGGATGAAGATCGCCAGTCGCGCCGACAGCAATCTCACCAACTTCGGCAGGTTGCTTCGGTAACGACGGCTCCTCGTTCGGTGTGACAACCGCACCAGTCTCGCGATCCAGGTAAAAGTGCGTGTCGGCTGAGCCACTCTCGAAAGCATGGCTGAGACCGGGCCAGTCGATCTGCAGGCTGCTCATAGGCACTCCCTGAAGCGGCAAATGATCTCCCATACTTTGCGCGGCATGCTCCACAACCGGCGCCGGACAGCGTTGAATACGCGAAAGCAGGCATCGACAGTCTGTCTGCCGCTGTCGCGTATGGCTGCGGCCAGACCCATGTTGTCATTATTCAGGCGCAGATCGCGACGGAACCAGTGGATGATCGGCATCTGGCCGCATTATAAGCGGGCAGGCCGGGGCGGCGGACCTTCAGACCCTGAAATTGACACATTTGCCCGCGATTTGGAGTCGCGGGCAACCGATGCTGGATTCGCACTATGGTGCGCGCGGTTTCAACCGCCGCGAAAGGCGCCAGGAATTTCTGGCTGCTAAATCAGAGATTTGCGATGATGGCAGAGCCAAATTCGCTGCATTTCAGCTCTTTGGCGCCTTCCATCAGGCGGGCGAAATCGTATGTGATGGTCTTCTGCGAGATGGTCTTTCCCAGCGCATTGACGATGGCATCGGCCGCTTCGACCCAGCCCATGAAGCGCAGCATCATCTCGCCGCTCAGGATGACCGAGCCGGGATTCACCTTGTCGAGGTTGGCGTACTTCGGCGCCGTGCCGTGGGTGGCCTCGAATACGGCATGACCGGTCGTGTAGTTGATGTTGCCGCCCGGCGCGATGCCGATGCCGCCGACCTGGGCTGCCAGCGCATCGCTCAGGTAGTCGCCGTTCAGGTTCAGCGTGGCGATCACGTCGAATTCCTCGGGGCGGGTCAGCACCTGCTGCAGGGTGATGTCCGCGATCGAATCGCGTATCATCAGCATTTTCTTCCACTTGCCGCCGCCGTGTGTGGGCAGCAGCTTCAGCGCTTCTTCGACCTCGGCGCGCACGTCCGCCTGCTGGGCGGGCGTCATCATGTCGTAGCCGGGGTCAATCTGCCGGGCGTTCTCCTCAATGCTGATGCCGGGATTCGCATCGACGTTGCCGATGATCCAGCTTTCGCGCTGCGTGACGACTTTCGCACGGAATTCGCGCCTGGCCAGGCCGTATCCCCAGTCGCGGAAGGCCCCTTCCGTGAACTTCATGATGTTTCCTTTATGCACCAGCGTGACGCTCTTGCGTCCGAACCGCAGCGCATATTCGATAGCCGACCGGATCAGGCGCTCGCTGCCCGGTTTCGATACCGGCTTGACGCCCACGCCGATCTCGTCGATGGCATCGATGCCGAATCGCACCTTCTTGTACTCCTTGGGCATTTCAGTCTTCAGGAAGTTCAGTACCTTGACGGCATCCTCACCGCCGGATTCGAAGTCGATGCCGGCGTAGATGTCCTCGGTGTTCTCGCGGAAGATCACCATGTCGACTTTTTCGGGCCGTTTGACCGGCGAGGGCACACCGTTGAAATATTTGACCGGTCGCAGACACACGTACAGGTCCAGCATCTGCCGCAATGCCACATTCAGCGAGCGGATGCCTTTGCCGATGGGTGTCGTCAGAGGGCCTTTGATGCCCACCAGGAATTCATGAAAAGCATCGACGGTCTCCTGCGGCAGCCAGTCGCCAAACTGGCGGAATGCCGACTCGCCAGCGTAGACTTCCATCCAGTGAATCTTGCGCCTGCCGCCGTAGCATCTCTGTACCGCCGCGTCGAACACGCGCACGCTGGCCGCCCAGATGTCCGGGCCGGTGCCATCGCCGCGAATGAAGGGAATAATCGGATTGTCCGGCACCTGAATCACGCCGTCTTTCATGGTGATCGGTGCGCCGCCAGGGGGAACCTTTACGTTTTTGTATGCCATGGCTGTATTATAGGCACACGGATGATAAACCGGTGCCAGTTTGCGATAGGGCATAGGCGTTCTTACGTCCGGTAACGACCGTTGATGGTCACGTAGTCATGCGATAAGTCGCATGTCCAGATCGTGGCAGTCGCGCTGCCAAGCCCCAGATCGAGCCTTACGGTGACATCGTGCGTCTGGATGGCGCGTGTGGCATCTTCCTCGGAATATTGTGTCGGCATGCCGTTCTGGAATACCAGCACCGGCCCGAACCACAGCGACATACAACCCGGCTCGACATCCTCGCCGCTGTAGCCCGCCGCTGCGATGATCCTGCCCCAGTTGGCATCCTCGCCGTAGAAGGCTGTTTTCACCAGCGGCGATTTTGCGATGGTGCGGCCGACAACTTCCGCCGTATGCACGTCGGGAGCGCCTGTGATTTCCAGGGTGATCAGTTTTGTGGCCCCTTCGCCGTCTCGCGCCATCTGTCGCGCCAGATCGATGCAGACCTGCGTCAGCGCCCGTTGGAATTGCCCGCGCAGTTCGCCCGAATCGACAACGACACGACTGGCGCCGTTCGCCAGCGCCAGCAGCGTGTCGTTGGTGCTGGTATCGCCATCGACGCTGATGCGGTTGAACGACAGGCCGGCCGCGTCCTTCAGCATCGTTTTGAGTGTGTCGCTGTCGACCGCCGCGTCAGTCATGACGACGCTCAACATGGTTGCCAGGTTCGGGTGAATCATGCCAGAGCCTTTGGCGATGCCCGCAATCTGCACCGTGCCGGCTGGCGCGCTCAATCGCGCATAGGCGATCTTGGGCACGGTGTCGGTCGTCATGATGGCGCGCGCGGCGCGTTCCAGACCGTCGGCGCTCAACGATTCTACGGCATCCGTAATTCCCGCGCGCAGACGGCCCATCGGCAGGTTGACACCGATCACGCCGGTTGACATGACGGCAACCTGCGCTGGATTGATGCGCTGTCCAGTTGAATCGCTCAGCGCCCCGGCTGTATGGCTGGCGGTATCGAGGCAATCCTGCAGACCGCTGGGTCCGGTGCAGGCGTTGGCGCAGCCGGAATTGATGACGACGGCGCGTAGATGCCCATTGCCGGTTGCCAGCAGTTCCTGGTCGTACAGCACCGGCGCCGCCTTCACCCTATTCGCAGTGAATACTGCCGCAGCGCTGCAGCCGGTAGCACTGACGATCAATGCGACATCGGGCTGGCCGTTCTTTTTGATGTGAGCGGCGACGCCGGCGGCCCGAAAACCGGCGGGCAGTTGGGGTGGGGTTGTATCGGACATGCTGCCTCTAGAAAAACTCGTATAAACCGTTGAAGTATTCGAAGTCCGCCTGCGAGAGCAGATCGCCGCCGTATCCGTCGAAGAAAGCGTGCAGGTCCTGCGCGCGCTGCTTTTCGAAGAACCCATGATGTGGCCGGATTGCCAGCGCCAGATCGTAACGCGGGTCGCCGACAGCGCCACCGGACCAATCGATGACGCCGGTGATGGCATCGCCGTCCGTCAGCACATTGTCGATGGTGAAATCGCCGTGGATGAGTGTTTCCATTACGGGTGAAGGCCGGGCCTGCCGCAGGCTGGCCAGCAGTTGTGGCGTGCCGTCGACGTTGAAGTGCTCCAGATTCTCGCTGGCTTCTTCGAGCATGTAATCGAGCCAACCGTGGCTGTGGCGCACGATGGCCGCCGGCGCTGCCGCACTGTGAATATCGCGCAGGGTCCGCCCATACGCGCGCAGCACTTTCACACGCCTGTCTTGCGATTGCTCAACGGCCGGCGCTTCTGCCAGCGGTCGCCCCGGCAAACAGCTCATCGCCAGCCATGCAACCGGCACGAGACCTGTGTCGTCGCGCACGAATGCGAGCGGGCGTGGCATGGGCAGGGTTGTTGCGGCCAGTGCCGAGAGCACCGCGTGCTCTCGCGCCAGC
>JAKALH010000219.1 GCA_021813225.1 Chloroflexota bacterium | reverse complement strand
GTGAAGGGCATCAGCTTCACCGGTTCGTATGACGTCGGTACGCGCATCTACGCGCAGGCCATCAAGAATCTCACGCGCGTGCAGTTGGAGATGGGCGGCAAGAACCCCACCATCGTGCTGAACGACGCGAAGCTCGACCAGGCGGTGGATATCGTCGTGCGCGGCGGCTTTGGCCTCACCGGACAGGCCTGCACGGCCACCAGCCGCGTGATCGTGGAAGAGGGCGTCGCCGATGAACTGGCTGCCGCGCTGAGCGAGGCGGCGCGCAGGTTGCGAGTGGGCGATGGCCTGGACAGCGCCACGCAGATGGGCCCGGCGGTCAGCCAGGACCAGTTGGAAACCGACCTGAAGTACATCGAAATCGGACGGCAGGAAGGGGCGAAGCTGCTGGCCGGGGGCGACATTGCCCGATCCGGCGGTTTCTACATCCAGCCGACGGTGTTCGACGGCGTGGATGTCAACATGCGCATTGCGCAGGAAGAAATCTTCGGCCCGGTCATCGGCATGATCCGCGTGAAGAACGTGGAAGAAGCCATTGAGAAGGCCAATGCCATCGGTTTCGGGCTGAGCGCGGGCATCGTCACCAACGACATGCACAAAGCCTTTATGTTTGCCGATCGTATCGATGCCGGCGTCGTGAAGATCAACGAGCCGACCACCGGGCTGGCGGCGCACATGCCGTTCGGCGGCTTCAAGCACTCCAGCGCCAACACCTTCAAAGAGCAGGGCCAGAGTGCGGTTGACTTCTACACGCGCCTCAAAACTGTGTACCTGAAGCATGGCTGAACGCCCGCTCAATTTCGGCGCCCGGGTCTTTGTGCCGGGGGCATTCACTCCGCACGCCTTGCACATCGCTGCCGGCCCGGGCGGGTATCATGTGCGTATATGATCAAGTTCAGCATTGGGTTCATCATCGGGGTTGTCATCGGAGCCGCGGCGGCGCTGTTCTTCGGCGCGCAGGCCGGCGGCACAGGCCTGCTGCCCACGCCATCCACCCCGGCTCCGGGTCAGTCGGTCATCCACATCAGCGTCGACCAGTCCTACCTGAATGAGGAATTTGCCGCGGCGCTGTCCAGCCAGCCGCAGTTCCGCAATGCGCAACCTCAATTGACGATGCGGGCGCCCGATGCCGTGATCGTCAGCGCCAGCATCCAGGCCAGCGTTGGCGGCGTCACGCTGAAGGCGCGCCCCGCCGTGACGATGCAGCTCTATGTGGAAGGCGGGCGCATCCGCACGCGCATCGCCGGGGTGAATGTCGGCGCGGTGAACGTGCCGCTGCAGCCCTTCCAGGCGCAGATCGACCAGGTGGAGCGCATGATGGAGGACCAGGCCAACCGACTGGCGTCCAGCGCGCTGGCGGGCAGCGGCCTCAAGGTCGTCGGCGTCAGCACGACCGCCAGCAGCCTGATCGTCGATCTGGGCCGATAGCCGGCGGCGATGTCAGCCGCGGGCGGGAAACTGGCGACGGGCTGTCAGCCGGCTGTTCGGCGGGCCCGGCGCGGGCGCATAATATCTGGGCCAGTTCGCACACAGCCAACAAGGAGGTTGAGCAATCATGAGAAATTTCCTGCTGCGCGTGATTGTCAGTGCCATCGCCATCGCGGTGACGGCGGCGGTCCTGCCCGGTATCCGCGTCGCCAATAACGACATATTCACCTTCCTGCTGCTCGGCCTGATTTTCGGCATCGTCAATGCGCTGATCAAGCCGATCGTCACACTCTTGAGCTGCCCGCTGGTCATCCTGACGCTGGGTTTGTTCCTGTTCGTCATCAACGGCGTCATGCTGATGATTACCGCCGCGCTCTCCGGCGGCCGCCTGTTTGTAGACGGGCTTGGCTGGGCCATCGTGGGCGGCATCATCATGGGGCTGGTGAACATGGTGCTGGAAGTGCTGCTGGGGATGAACGAGCCGCAACGCCCGCCGCAGGCCGTGCGGTAGGCGCCGGTTCATCGCCAGCAGCCTCGACCCTTGCGCAGATCTGCCGCCCGCGCAAGGGTTTTCGCCGCCCAGGCTGCGAATGGTGCGATACTTACCGGCATGTAATGGTTCCTGGTGAGTGAGGAGGTGTGCGATGTTGAAACCGCAGTCTGCGACGTCTGACAGTCAGAACCCGCTGAACAGCCTTCAGGAATGGGAAGAGTTCGTCCTCGCGCGGTATCCGGATATGGATAAGCCAGCCGACCCGGACAAAGACAAGGACGCCTACCGCAACTACGACAACCCCGCGCGCGATACGGTGCGCGAGTTTTACCGCCTGAATCACACCGGGCAGACTTACGCCTTCGTGCTCGAAAAGGAGAAGCAGTTCCTCGGCCTGAACCGCATGGCGCTGTCGCCCTGGCAGGCGATCGAATACCTGAATCAACTGGTGGACGATTCCGACCCGGATATTTCGCTGTCGCAGCTTGACCATCTGCTGCAGACGGCGGAAGCCATTCGCGCCGACGGCCACCCGGACTGGTTTGTGCTGGTGGGCCTGATCCACGACCTGGGCAAAATTCTGTGCCTGTTCGGCGAACCGCAATGGGCCGTGGTAGGCGATACCTTCCCGGTGGGCTGCCGCTATTCAGACAAGATTGTCTATCACGAATTCTTCGCGGACAACCCGGATATGCAGGTGGCGCAGTATCAGACGCCCGCGGGCGTCTACAGCGAGGGGAGCGGGCTGGCGAATGTGCACATGTCGTGGGGCCACGATGAGTATCTGTACCACGTGGTGAAGGACTACCTGCCCGAGCCGGCGCTATACATGATCCGTTATCACTCGTTCTACCCCGCCCACCGCGAAGGCGAGTATCGCCACCTGATGAACGACCACGACCTCAGGATGTTCCGCTGGGTGAAGGCGTTCAACCCGTACGACCTGTACTCCAAGAATCCGGTGCCGCCCAACCTCGACGAGTTGAAACCGTACTACACCGACCTGCTGGCGAAGTACCTGCCGCCGACCCTGCGCTTCTAACCGCTGACTGTCACCTGGCAGGTCGTTGAGACCTGTCAGGTGTGTGACTTACGACTCCGCCAGCACAATGACGCGGTCCCGCGCGTCAAAGGTTACCATCTCGGATTTGCGCGGGTTGATGGTCACGCCGTAAGCCTTTGAGTTGTCGCCGGCATGCGCATGCAGGCGATACCCGATAGCCGTCTCGCCGTGCCGCCGGGCGGACTCGACGACGGTGTAGAAGTTCACCGGCTGGCCCGGCAGCACGTAGTTGACAGCCGGTTTCAAATAGATGTCCGTGCCGGCTGCGTCGAACAGGCTGGCGAAAACATCCACGAGGTGTTTGTTCTCCGATATCTGCGCCAGCATCAAAGCCGTCAGCATGTCGCTGACGATGAAATCGTCGGCGCGCGTGACTTCGGCCAGGCGGCGGTTGCGCACGTCCATCATCTCGCTGACGATGCTGAAGCGGTGGCCGGCGCGTTCGGCAATCTGGCGCAGGTGCAGCAATGTCACCAGCGTGAGCGCATCGGCTTTCTGGATATTGTCCACATCGCTGTAACTCAGGATGATGATGTGGTCGAACGTCTCGATGCCCAGGGCTTCCAGCACAATGCGGTCCGTCGTGTCGCCGGCTTTGTAGCTGATGTGCAGGTTGCGCAGTTCGCCGGTCAGGCAGGCGGTGAGTGCCTCGGCTTCCGCCACATCGGCTACCACCAGCACTTCCGACCCCGGCGCCACGTAGGCGTCAATCTGGCTGATGATTTGGCAGGACTGCCAGTTCCACCCCAGAATCAGGGTGCGCTCCGGCTTTTTAGCGTCAGGCTGGCGGTCGGCGATGGCGCCGGCATCGATGTTCAGGGCGCTCAGGCCAGACAACTTCACGGTGCTCTCGCTTTGTGAGATGGCGATGATCATCTCATCCGCGCCGATGACGGCGTCGCCCGGCGGGTTCAGCTTGACCTTGCCGTCGGCCGCCAGCACGCCCATCACGGCGGAGTCCTCGTAAGCCAGCAGCGCATCGCTGTAGGTCCGGCCCGCCAGCGCCGGCTCGCGCTGGAAGTAGATCTCGTCGCCTTCGTAGTTGAGCAGTTCGGTGTACACCACGCTCAATCCAGACTGCCGGCTGGTCTGCACCGTGACGCGCGATATCAGATCGCTGACCAGCACCAGTTGCGTCTCGACCTGCCCGACGATGCCGGCGATTTCCATGTGTTTCGGCTCGCGGATTTCCGCGACGATGTGGTACGGCTCCTCGCGCCGCCCCGGATGGTTGATGACGGACAGGATGGTCTTGATCACCTGGGAGTCGGGGTCTTCGTCATCGGGCGACAGGATGATGATGGACTTGCACGTCTGCGGGTTGACGATATCCAGGTCATTCGGATCGAGCGGGCTGCCCGTGCGGCACACGACGTGCGTGTTGCGCGTGTGGCCCACTCTGGCGCGGATGGCGTCGTCCATCTCCACTTTGTCTTTGTCGGCCAGGACGACGATGCGCGGCTTTTTCTGGTTTTCGTTGGCGATGACCAGTTGCGAAATGATGTCGAATATCTTGTTCGACCAGCCCAGAATCAGCGTGTGGTTGTTCTCGATGACGAAGGAACGTCCCTTGCGCAGGTTCTGGATGCGATTGTCGATGGTGTTGGTGAGGATGCCGATGAAGACGCTGACCAGGAACAGATTTCCGATGGTGGAGAACAGCATCGTATACAGGAACGTATTCGAGCCGGAAGTCGGGTCCACAGGGTTGGGGGTGAGCGTCTGGTACAGGATATCCCACAGGACGATGGCGAAACTCTTGTCCGGGTCGTGTCCGGCAGCCACCACATAGAATGTAGCGCCCAACACCAGAATGCAGGAGATGACGGCCAGCCAGACGATCAGGCCGGCCGGGCCGCGCGACAGGGTGTTGTCGATGCTATAGCGCAGACGCGCGAGAAAGGAGATACGTTTTCTCTGCCCAGATTTCATGCTGTTTTCGCGAAGCCTGTGACGCCGGCGGCGTCAATCCGCTCAGGCCGGCACTGCACTCTTCTTGTATTCGCCCGCCTCTTTAATCAGTTGCTCGGCGCCCTGCCGGCCGGTCTTGCCAGTCGTACCCAGCATCTGCGCCAGCTCGTCCAGGCGCTCCTCGCGGTTCAACCGGCGCACGGCGGTGACGGTGCGGTCGCCGTGAGCGGTCTTCTCCACCTTGTAGTGTGCATCGCCGAAACTGGCCAGTTGCGGCAGATGGGTGATGCAGAACACCTGATGCGAGCGCGTGAGCGCCCACAGTTTCTGCCCGACGCATGCGCCGACGCGCCCGCCGATGCCCTGGTCGATCTCGTCGAAAATCAGCGAAGGGGTGTGGTCTGCGCGCGACAGCACCGTTTTCAGCGCCAGCATCAGGCGCGCCGTCTCGCCGCCCGATGCGGTTTTTGCCAGCGGCTTCAACCCCTCGCCCACGTTCGGCGCGATCATGAATTCCACGGCGTCGATGCCGCTCGCGTCGAAGCGGATGCGCGAGGTGGAGACTGGCGATTGGTGATTAGAGACCGGCGGTTGCGGCGCGTTCTGCCTGATCTCCAGTTTCCAGTCCCCATTCCCGCCTTTTATCTCGATGCCGTTTTTATCTTCAGATCGG
>JAKALH010000218.1 GCA_021813225.1 Chloroflexota bacterium | reverse complement strand
TCCGATCTAACAATGATGACGGTGTCCGATTCGTTCAGATCTCGCGTTTTGGCGGCAAGTAGAATAGGTTGAAAACGCTTGATCCCGTTGGACAGCCTGTCGGCTATCTTGCTTGTAACTGGCGACATTTCATTCTCCTGTAGACTGATCTGCCGACTATACCGGCCAGATATCTGTCTTATGTGATGACCAGCATCTCATAAGGCATGACCCACAGCCGGCCATCCTTCAGTTTCCATTCACCCGGCATTTCCCCTGTTTCGATCCGAATGACATCGCCGATGAGATCGAGCATGCCATAACGCTCAGCCTTCAATAGATTGCTTTGCATACCGAGTTCATCGGTAAACTCGGCCAGAATTTGTTTAACGGAGCGCTTCGCGGACGATACTTCGGATGATGCGTCGGATGCGCTCGCGCTCTTTGGGGTCCTCAATGCGTGAGAGCATTCGTTGGATTTCGTCCATTTCCTTCTCTTGTCTGACATCACCCACCTCTTCGTCATCAATAAGACGCGCAACCGCGAAAACGATGCGCTGTTTTATCCCCAATCCCTTAGCAATTACACGTGCTTGAGTAGCCCCGAGATTTTTCTTGCGGTTAACTACATTGGTTATTCCATTGGACTTGACACCGGCTTCGCGTGCCAGATCCTCGCGCGACCAACCTCTTTCATCGAGTTCGCCCAGCAGCCATTCGACGAAAGGATTTCCCAGATCCTTTGTGCCTGACATTATGCATATCATACGACTACTTTCTGCGGTGACTTAAAAATGCCCGTAGATATTGACATCTATTCCACGTTGATGTATAAATACCCGTAGAAACAGTCAGGCGCATTTAACAGGGAGAAACACAAATGGGAGCATACGGCGGGCAACGCATATTCAGGGGCTGCCGAAACTTTAATACCCTGACCAACTACCTGGATTACCAGGGCGTCGCGCCAGAGACGAAGACAGCAGTCCAGCGCGCCTGGCTGGATCAATTCCACGACCAGCCGCCGGCGGCGGTCATCGAAGAGGCCACCGACCACTACAACCAACTGCTCGACACCGCCTACGAAGCGCTCTATGCCGCGCTGAACGTCGATAAACGCGCCCTGGTATACCTGCCGGCGCCGGAGCAGACCATCATCATCCAGACCGCCGCCCCGCGCAACCGGCGCACGCACATCTGCAAGGTCGCAGCCACGGTGCGCAGCAATCGCCAGGAAGCCCACGTCTACATGCTCACCAGCATCGATGAGATCGACCGCGTCGAGGCCGCCCTGGGAACCAGCTACGCCGTGTTCGACGCGCCGGCGCCGGTCACGGTCGAAGAGGAGATCGCCCGGCTATGAACGTCGGACTCATCGTCGCGATTCTCGCGGTCGGCGCGGCAGCCGTATTCGTCTACTTGCTTTGCTGCGCAGCGGCGGACATCGACGACAGGGAAGGGACCAGATGAGCAGATACGCCAATTCTCAGGAGGGTACGAAATGATCCACCGCAAGCCGGAATTCATCTATCGCTACAAGCAGCCGTTCATCAAGCGCCGCAAGATCGATCTCATGACAGTCATCGTTATCGGCCTAGCCATTGCCGCCGCGGGAAGCATCTTCGTCGCGACGGTTGCGGTGCTGGCGCGATGACTACGAGCAAACCCGACCAGGCTGCGCCTGCCACATCCCGTCTCATTGGCGTCTATCCCGACGGCGGCACATTTGTCACCTGGTTCAAATCGGCCAATTCACCGTCCAGCCGGCGCTGGGAGATCGTCAGCGTCAGCATGGCGCAGGTCGAGGCGGACAAGGCGGAAGCAAAGCGATATCTCGGCCTGCCTGCACTGATCAGCGACCTGGCCGACGTCGAGATCAAACTCGACGCAGCGCTGCACCCTACATTCGATATCGACTTTAGCGACGTGCTCGCCATGCTCAACGAGGCGCACGCGCAACTGCGCAGGCTGCTAGGTATGCCGGCCGTAACACGCGAACCATCCGAACAGGCTGAGGGCGATGTGGCCGCAGCCGTTTATCCCGAAAGGAGTGAATAAGATGACAACAACCATTAACCCCAAGCGCGCAATGGTCCCTCTGGGCGATGCGCCCATTCAACGCGTGGACACAGACGCGCTGCGCATGGCGATCATCTCTGCGCTGCCCGGCGGGAGCAAGATGACATCAGACCAGGCCAATGGGCTGGCAATCGCCGCGCAGGTTGGCGATCGCAATCCATTCGCACGAGAGATCTATATGATCCCCGGCGTCGGCGCGATGGATGCGTCCAAGTCGGTCCTGAGCGACTTCAATGAATGGCTCGAAAGCCACAACGATAAAGCCGAGTGGGAATACGTCGACGTGCCTCAGTCCGACCGCGACAAGATGCGCCTTGACCCGCGCGACACCATCGTCGAAGTGCGCCTGCATCTGAAGAGCCTGCGCGACTCCTGGCACGAGAAGGGCGAGGCGCTCCGGTCCTGGGGAGTGCCCTGGCAGGAGATCGTCAAGGAACTCGGCGCGAAGCCGCCATGGTATACCGCATATGGCATCTGTCGGTTCAGCGAGCAGAAGGACGACCCGAAGACGGAGAAATACCCGCGCACCGCTGAGCAGAAATGGGCGGACATGGATGCGAAGTACTCGCGCATCGAGCGCACGCAGAAACGCGGACGTCTCGCCATCATCAATAAGATCTGCCCGGTGACGACCGAGCAGCGCCGGCGTGTCAAGGAGATCGCGCGGGCGCAAGCCAGGGCATTGCCGCCCAATGGACACGAGAAAAACCAGCGCCTGCTTGGACGCAATGATATCGAGAGCCTGCTTGATGTCCCGGCGTCTCACGTGGACGCCGATGGCGTGATCCAGGAACCGGAAGCGCAAGCACATCCGCTGATCGATGATGTGATTGAAGCTGATTCGCGCCCGGCAGAAACGCGGCCAGACGAGGACCAATCCGCTGCCGAAGAGACCGGGCAGCCCGATCCGGCCGACGAAGAGATGGCAACGGAAGAGGATGCGCCTCTCAGGTTATCTGACGAGTTGGAGGCCATCAAGTCGAACCTCGACACACTGGCTGATCACTATGCCGAGCAGCAGCGCACCGTCTCCGAGAAGCAGGCCAAGTTCCTGTTCATGCTGGTCAACGAGACGTGCGGCAAAGATGAGCAGAAGCGCAAGATGTTCACCCTGTACCTGGCAGGCCATGATCACTTCCCGGACATCTCGCACCCATACCTGCTGGCGATCAAAGACAGCGTCATCAAGCCGCGCCCAGGCGACGATGGGTACAGCCACCCCGACCCAGAAGCGGTTAAACTCGCCAATCGCATCTACAACGAAATGCGCGCCGCATTGGGCCAGCAGCCGCTGATCTAGACATTCGCATCCCCGGCCGCTTCTGGCGGGGCGGCCGGGATATCAACCAGGAGAATTATGGACTTAGCCAAATTAGACGAACTCGCAGAGCTGCGCGCCAAACTGGAAGTGCAGCGCATGGATCGTGAGGCCGAGAGACAGAAGGCGCTTGGCGCTATCCAGGAGCAGCTTAACGACATAGATATCCGCCATCTTCCGTTCATTGCGCAAACCGAACTGCAGGTCGCGGCGATTGAAGCGGAAGTGCGGGCAGTAGTTCTGCAGGAGGGGGCATCCGCAAAAGGCGCGCGTCTGCAGGCCATTTACGTTAAAGGCCGCACGTCATGGGATTCGAAAGCCCTCGACGGCTATAGCGCTGCGCATCCAGAGATCGAGAGATTCCGCAAGGTCGGCGAACCATCAGTGACTTTTAGGAGCGTGTAACAGCGCCTCCATTTTCCTTACAGGAGATCGACATGAACCGATATATAGCATCAAGTGGTGGCGGCCAGATCGCGATGATCCATGACGACCCAGAATATCCGGCGCTGGTGAAGGATACCCTCGCCTTCTGGCTGCAGCGCGGATTGATGATCCACATGGAGAGTATTACTCCCGCGGCGAAGCCAGTTAAACCAGCCGCCCCGGTGAAGCGTCCCTACCACCGCAAGCAGGCAGCTGTGGTCAAGCCATCTCACAAAGCGAAGCCAGCGGAGCCGGATAAGTACTCCGTCATCAAGGGCAATTGGAAGAAGGGCGACAAGGTATACCTGAACTGGCTTGAGTTACCGGACGCCAATCGGGTGCATCTGTCGCAATATCGCAATGCTGTTGGCATCGTCGAGGAGTTCCGCGGCGGCCGGGGTGTTCGCAATACGGTCGGCGTGCGCTTCAACGACGACCCGGAACTGGTCTGGCTGGCGCCGAAAATGTGCAGCAATTCTCCGGAGGTCATTTAATGAGCACCGCCATCCAGGAGAAACCGATACAGCTCACGCTTTTCGACCTCGAAGCCCTTGAGGTGAAGGTGCGCGCCGGGCTGAAGAGCTTCATCGAAGTCGGCGACGCGCTGACGAAGATCCGCGACGGAGACGGCTGGAAGCTGCGCGGGTTCGACAGCTTTGATGAATACGTCGAAAAAACCTTCGGGTTTTCGGTTCGGCACGGCCAGCGCCTGATCGCAGCAGCGGAGACGGCGCGCCAGGTCGAGCGGCTCACCGGCGAGACGCCTGCCAGCGAATCGGTCGCGCGCGAAATCAAGCGCGTCGTGTTCTCGCCCGCGGCGGTCAAGCAGGTGCAGGCGGAACTGAAACAGACCGGCAAGAGCATCGCCACTGCCAAGGCAGAGGTCATCGCCAGGGTGATCACCGGAGTGTTGCAGCGGACCACCGCCGGCGCACCAGCCAAGTCCCCGGCCGCGCGCAAACCCGCGCCCGCTCAGACTTACAGTCCCGTAGGGAAACCCGCCGCGCCATATATCCCGGAGCCCGCTATCCCCGATATGACTGTGCTGCCCGGCAGCGAGTTCTGCCCGTCCTGCGGGCTGATCCCGGATGCCTACACGCGTGATGGCAAGGTCTGGCGCTGCGATGAGTGCGGCGGCGCCGTGCTGATCTCCGTATCGAGTGAGGTGGTCAATGGCTGATAAAGGTAAACCCATCGTCATCACGCTCACGATCTATCCGCTGGGCAAGAACAAGCAGCGCCGCGTCGCCATCAGCGGCGCGTCCGAAGGCGACATGCCGGTCATGCACGCGACGACCTTTGCCGGCCTGCACCCGGCCATAAACCAGATGTGGGGCGAGTTGCTCAGCCGCGGCACTCAACCGGTGACGCTGGAGCCTGCGGAGACCGAGGATGCGCAGCCCGAAACCCAAGCGCAGGAAAACGACCAATTGGTCGCGGCCGAAGAAACCGTGATCGCGCCGGCGCAGGCCGATGCGCCGTCCGCTCCGCTGCTGTCATCGATCGACGCAACTGAAACAAGCGAGGAAAGCGATGGCTGAAGAGACACGCAAGATTTGCTATGGCGATAAAGAATTCGAACTGGACGCCGGCATGACCATCGACCAGGCCAAGTCCATCATGGCGCGCCACTTCCCGGAGTTGGCCGACCCCGAGATCAAGACGGAGAAGAAGGGCGATGTAACAACCTACACGTTCAGCAAGCGCGCCGGCCGCAAGGGCGCCGACCGCGTCGATGTGCTGCTGAGCATCCCGCCGGCCCCGGTC
>JAKALH010000217.1 GCA_021813225.1 Chloroflexota bacterium | reverse complement strand
GTTGCAGCGACTGTGTAGCCGGTCGCCGAGAGCAGTTGACAGGACAGGGTAAAATCCTCCGTGGGAGGTGGGACAGGGCAGCCACCGACATAGCTACTAGTAGGGCTATCCTGTTGGTATTGCTTGAGATCGATTCCCATCGACACGAGCGCCGCCTGCGCCGTCTGGATTTTCGATTCAGTGACATACCGCTCGTAAGACGGCACGATAATGATGGCGAGAATGGCAACCACGAGCACCACAATCAGCAACTCAATAAGTGTGAAACCACCGGCTGGGGTCTGGAATGTGCTGGGCATGGTTGCTCTTCGTGGCACTGCCTGTACTGGTCTATATAATTGGGCCAAGATGATCTTGTTTTTCGCACCACCCAGCCTAGCGGCCCGGGTTTAGCTTTAAGCTAAGTACAGTCTGCTGCCACAGAGTATAGACTGTGGCTGAATATTCTGTGGACGGTTGCATAAAAACTTTTCCACGCCGGCCGCCGCCAGTCTCACGGTAAAGTGCCATGCAATATCAACATGTTGAAGGATAATCCTGAGGAATTTTGACATCCCATGCTGAAAAAGAATGCCGACAGGCGGTAATCGCGGTGCGGACCCGGATGGACGCGCGATCCCGAAGTGGGTCCGCAGTGATGGTGGGGCGGTACACCGGTACAGGCAGCAGGCCGGTATAAATCAGATGCCATGGCACCGGCTCCACCCTGACGCTGGACAGGTCAACGGCACACCCTGTCGATAGAGCATTTTATTTTCCGGTGCACCGGATCAGGCCGCTTTCGATGGCCGCTAACGACAGCGCTCGACAAAGGATACCTTAATGATACCCGCCATTTTCCTCGGTCACGGTAATCCGCTGCATGCCCTGGCACACAATGGTTATACGGACGCCTGGAACCGGATCGGAAGGGAGATTCCGCGACCCCGGGCCATCCTGGCAATCTCGGCGCACTGGTATCTGCCGGGGACCGCAGTGACAATCGCCACAGCACCGCGCACGATCCACGACTTCGGCGGATTCCCGAGCGAGCTGTATGAGGTGCAGTACCCGGCACCCGGCGATCCGGAACTTGCGCGCCACGTCCAGCAACTGCTGGCGCCTGCGGAGGTGGCTCTTGACGACTCCTGGGGTCTCGACCATGGTACATGGTCCGTATTCAGGCATGTCTATCCGGCTGCCGACATTCCCATCGTCCAGCTCAGCATCGACGGGACCATGCCCGCCCGATACCATTTCGATATCGGCCGAAAGCTGATGCCGCTGCGCGAGGAGGGTGTGCTGATCGCCGGCAGCGGCAACCTGGTACACAATCTCCGTACCTATGCCTGGAACCAGAGTCAGCGGGAGCCCTATGACTGGGCTGTCCGGTTTGAAAACGCTGTCCGGCAGAAAGTGGTCGCCGCTGATGCCGAGTCCTTGATCAATTTCGGATCCCTGACGGCCGATGCAGCGCTTTCCGTACCAACCCCGGACCACTATCTGCCGCTGCTCTACGTTCTCGGAACAAGACAGCCCGGGGAAGCAGTCCGGTTTCCCGTCGAAGGCATTGAGGGTGGGTCACTCTCTATGCTCGCAGTACAGATTGGCTGACAGCCGTGGTACAGAGAGTTTACCAGGACAAGCTGATTTGACAGTTCTGTAGTTGCCCAGGCCAGTTCGTCGCGGCCAGCGCGGCGGACAGATCCCGGATACGGATCACTGTATCCCATCCTCTTTGCGCCCTGGCAACCCCGGCAAACATCCGGGCTAGTTTGATTCGCGGATATGATCAATAAGCGCACGCAACTTGGGCAGCATCCGCGAGCGTCGGGGATAATACAGATAGAAGCCTGTACTGGTCGCAGCGTAAGGATCGAGGACGGTTTCGAGCCTGCCGCTTTTCAGGTTATCCGCTATCGAATCCTCGGTGGTATAGATCAGCCCTGTTCCGTCAAGAGCGGCATTTGCCAGCATGAAGACGTCGTTCATAATCAGTGTGCCGCTGACGTGGACGGAGAAGTTATTGCCTTGCTCCGTGTATTCCCAGTGCTCGTAGATGTCCGCATTGCCAAAGCGGATCCGAAGACAATTGTGCGCAAGCAGGTCTCGCGGATGTTTTGGCCGACCTGCCTTCTGGAAGTATTCGGGTGCGCCTGAGGTGACAAAGCGTACCGGTCCGTAGAGCTTGATAGCGACCATGTCTCGCGCCAGCGTATCCGACAGGCGCACTCCTGCATCGAAACCATGAGCCACGACATCGGTTTCCTCGTCCTGAAAATACAATTCCACGGAAATATCGGGATACTTCTGATGAAAGCTCGAAATAAGCGATGCCATGTAACCGGGATAAACGGCGCGTGGCAGGTTTAGGCGGAGCAGTCCGGTAGGTCGAGATGCGTAATCGCCGACACCCTCCAGCGCCACGAGAATTTGATCCAGCGCTGGCCCGGCCTGATTCAGGAACCGTTCACCGGCTTCTGTGAGATGGGTGCTGCGCGTTGTGCGGGAGAGCAGGGCCACACCGAGGCGAGTTTCGAGCTGTTTGATGATTTGGCTGACCGCGGGCGGGGAAATCCCCAGCTCGTTGGCTGCTGCGGTGAAGCTGCGCCTGTCTGCCACCAGTTTCAGTGCCAGTAACCCGTCCAGCTGGTCCTTGTTCATTATTAAGTACACATTAATACGACATGAATCAATATGCCATATGTCTTAATAGCACACCAGCCTACACTGTGCGTCATCAAGACAGTACCCGCTGTTCTGAGTGAAGGAGGTACATATGAATATCGCCCGCCATGGCACCCGATCCGCCAGCCAGGGTCCGGAAAACTACTTCACGGGTCCGGTGCGCGTCGAGACACTATTCGATGCCGGCCAACCGGCACGAGCCACTGGTGCCTCGGTTACCTTCGAACCAGGCGCCCGCACTGCCTGGCACAGTCACCCCCTGGGGCAAACCCTGATCGTGACCGCCGGCCGTGGGCAGATCCAGTTGTGGGGCAAACCCGTTGAGGAAATCCGCCCTGGAGATGTGGTGTCTATCGCACCGGGCGAAAAACACTGGCACGGCGCCTCTGTGGACAGTGCCATGACACACATTGCCATTCAGGAACGACTTGATGGCAAAACCGCTGACTTCATGGAACAGGTCAGCGACGAACAATATCAATCTGCAAAAAGGAACAATTAGCGGAAAACTATCAATCCCAGCGCTGGACCGCGCTCACGATTGTCTCGGTCAGCTTTGTCATGATTGTGCTTGATGTTTCTATCTTGATAACGGGTTTACCGAAGATCCAGCATAGCCTCGGCTTCGCGTTCATCGGTCTGTCTCGGGTTCAAAATGGTCATACCCTTGCGTAAGGGCTGCGCACGAAACCGATGCCAGTTTCGGTACGAGCTCTAACCGGGACGCGCGGTAAATCACCGACGCGGGCAAAGCAGCGTAGCGCTAAAGAGATGAGCAAAAGGGCGATACCATGAAAAATGTCATTGTTGTCATCGGTTCAGGATCGATAGGTCAGGCGATTTCCCGACGAGTTGGGGCTGGCCACCATGTTTTACTGTCGGATCTGCGCCGAGACAACGTTGACGCAGCGGCAACAATTCTTGGCGATGCGGGGTTCGAGACAACCACGACGTTGGTCGATGTTTCTTCACGCAAATCGGTCAGCGCGCTCATCGAGGTAGCCACATCCATCGGGAATATCACCGGCCTGATTCATGCCGCCGGTGTTTCTCCGTCACAGGCACCCATTGAGGCAATACTGCATGTCGATCTCTATGGTACGGCGCTGGTACTGGAGTTGTTCGGCAATGTGATCGCCAGCGGCGGGTCGGGCGTTGTTATTGCTTCACAATCGGGTCACCGTTTGCCGGCGTTGTCACCCGAACAGGACAGGGCACTGGCAACCACGCCCACTGATGAGCTGCTCGCATTGCCAATACTTCAACCGGAGCAGATACGGGATACATTACACGCCTATCAGGTCTCCAAGCGCGGCAACTCGCTTCGGGTAATGGCTGAGGCTATTCGTTGGGGCAAGCGCGGAGCCCGCGTCAACGCCATTAGCCCCGGTATCATCATCACACCGCTCGCGAATGATGAGCTGAACGGACCGCGAGGCGCCGGCTATCGGCGCATGATCGATATGTGTCCGGCTGGGCGGGCCGGTACGCCGGATGAAGTCGGCAACGTTGCCGCATTGCTCATGGGTCCGGACGGGACGTTTATTACCGGCAGCGACTTTCTGATGGATGGCGGAGTCACATCGTCTTACTTGTTCGGCGAACTTGCGCCGAAGTAAGAAAGCAATTAATCCTAATTATGAAAGGAGATTTAAAGTGAAAGCATCTGGTTATGCCAACAATTCCGCAACAGATAAACTGAAGCCGTTTGAATTTGATCGTCGGGAACCGGGTCCTCAAGACGTCGTCATTGACATTTTGTACTGCGGCGTCTGTCATTCGGACATTCACTCGGCACGCAATGAATGGGGTCATACGCATTACCCATTCGTACCAGGACACGAGATTATCGGGCGTGTGCGGGCGGTCGGCAATAATGTGTCCAGATTCAAAGCTGGCGAGTTAGTCGGAGTAGGGTGCCTGGTTGACAGCTGCCGTGAGTGCGAACCCTGCAAGGAAGGCCTGGAACAGTATTGCGAGAATGGCTGGACTGGGACTTATGGCAGTGAAGATAAAATCGGTGGCACCCCGCATACTCATACCTTTGGCGGCTATTCCGACAAGATCACGGTGAGTGAACGCTTTGTTTTACGTGTGCCTGATAACCTTGACCCCGCCGCTGCGGCACCACTTTTATGCGCAGGCATCACTACTTACTCGCCGCTCAAGCATTGGAAGGTCAGCTCAGGACAGAAGGTCGGTATCATTGGTCTCGGCGGTCTTGGGCACATGGGCATTAAGTTCGCGCATGCCATGGGCGCACATGTCACGATGATTACGACTTCACCGGCAAAAGGCAAAGATGCCAAGAGACTGGGCGCCGATGGGGTTCTGATCTCCACGGATGCAAGCGCGATGACAGCAGCACAGGGCAGCTTTGATTTTCTGCTTAACACTATTCCTGTTGGGCATGACGTCAATCCGTACATGGGGCTGCTTAAGCTCGACGGCACCATGGTAATAGTCGGTGCGGTCGAAGCTCTGACAAAAGTGAGCGGTGTTCCGTTCATCTTTAAGCGTCGCAGCATGGCAGGTTCGCTTATAGGTGGCTTGCCAGAAACGCAAGAAATGCTTGATTTCTGTGGCAAGCACAATATCACTTGTGATATCGAGATGATCGACATCAAGAATATCAATGCGGCCTACGACAGAACTGTGAAAGGTGATGTGAAATACCGTTTTGTAATTGATATGGGAACGTTGGCGAATTAACGCATTACGGGAACTGGTCGCCTTGAAGCATTTGGTAGCAGCGTGATTGCAATAACGCTCCTCACGCTGGACATCAATCTCCCCATACCGGTAACGGGTTGTGGGGAGAAGCTGCTAAATCTTCGGCCAGACTATCAAGTATTCCTTATGTTCTTGGTGATGGCGGTGGAGTCCATGGATATCCGGACAGC